>NZ_JBHVYK010000106.1:7437-25313 GCF_042880855.1 Streptomyces sp. NPDC058291 | reverse complement strand
GGGCCTCCGTTCCCCTCGGAGGGCGCGCTGTCGTGCGCGGGGGGCTCAGAGTTCGCCGATGAGACGATTCGCCACGTCCATTCCGGAGGAATAGCCGGCCTCGTGCGAGCCTATCTGGTCCACGCCGTGCCGCTTGGCGTGGAAGTAGGAACCGCACAGCTTCACGCGGGTTCCCTCATTCACGTCGTAGATGTTTTTCTGCATGTCCCGGACGTGGATGTCGATGACCGGGTGGGTGTACGGGAATTCCGCGATGACCGTCTGCGGGTCGACCTCGCGCGGGTAGTCGAGAGTGACGAAGTAGTCCTTCTGCGCGGTGAATCCGTGGAGCTTGTTCATGTAATAGGCGACGTAGGTGCGGTCCTCGCCGTCGACCTCGACCTTGCCGTAGTTCCAGGCCTCCCAGCGCTCGCGGTCGGCGGGCATCACCGAGGGGTCGGTGTGCAGGATCACCGAGGAGCCGTTGTAGCGGACCTTGGACAGGACCTCCTGCTGGCGGTCGGTGGGGTTGTCGAGCAGGGCGAGGGCCTCGTCCGCGTGGGCGCCGATCACCACGTAGTCGTAACGCTCGCTGCCCCGGGCCGTCGTGACGGTGACGCCGTCGGCCTCCTGGTGGACGGCGGTGACGGGCTCGCCCTTGCGGATCTCGGGACCGATCGCGGCCAGCGCCTTGCGGACGTAGGAGATGGAACCGCCGCCCACGGTGCGCCAGTCCACCTGACGGCCGCCGAGGCCGCCCTCGTCGTGGCCCATGAAGAAGGCGATCGCGGTGCTGGCCGGCATCTCCCAGATGAGCTCCGCCGGGATGGACCAGACGGCCGAGCAGAGCAGGATGACGTAGGAGTTGCGGAAGGCCTGGCTGTAGCCGCCCCGGTCGAGGTACTCGCCGAGCGGGATGTCGGCCTTCTTGCGGACGAAGTCCTTGCGGCCCTCGGTGTGGAAGCGGGCCGCCTCACGCCAGATGGTCAGGAACTCCTCGGAGTAGCGGGCGGCCACCTCCTCCTCCGTCATGCCGAGCTCCTTCGTCCCGTACTCCAGACCGGAGTCCAGGTCGAAGAAGTTGAAGGCGCCCTGGTGCTCGACGGCCTCGACGCCGAGCTCGTCGAAGAACTCGCACAGGTTGGTGTAGGCGGGACGGTTGAAGACGACGAACGCGGTGTCGATGCCCAGGACCCGGCCGTCGTCCTCGACCTCCACGGTGTTGGCGTGCCCGCCGAGGCGGTCCTCGCGCTCGTAGATCGTGATGCGGGCGCGCTCGCGCAGGTGGTAGGCCGCGGAGAGGCCGGCGACACCCGCACCGACGATGGCGACACGCGGAGTGGTGGGTTGCGTCATGGTGATGTCCTTATGCGGTGGTCGGTGCGGTGGGCGAGAGATCGGACAGGTCGATGCGGCGCAGGGCCCCCGGTCGGCCGTGTTCGGTGGCGACCGCCAGGACGTGCCGGGGACCGGGGCGGATCAGGTCGAACGACCAGCGGGCGTCCGCACCCGGGTGCTGCGGGTCCTCCACGGCGATCCGGCTGTCGGGACGGCGAACGACGGTGAAGCTGCCCGGACCCCGGGTCAGCCCGGTGCCCAGGGCCTTGAGGTACGCCTCCTTCAGCACCCAGAGCTCGCCGGCCAGGGCGGCGCGTGCGCCGGGCGCCGCTCCGGCGAGCCGGGCCCGCTCGTCGGGGCCGAGCCGCCGGCCGAGGTGGGCGACCAGTTCCCCGGAGGCCGCGGTGGGGCCGATGTCGACCCCGCAGCGGTTCCCCTCGGTGACGACGCAGGCGATCAGGCCGTCGTCGTGCGAGAGGTTGAACCGCACGCCCAGGCCGGCCGGTTCGGGCTCCGGCCGGCCGTGGACGCCGCGCGTGAAGCGCCAGCGGTCCATGGGGCGGCCGGTGCGCGCGGACAGCGCGTACCGGGACAGCAGGCGCGCGCCCAGATAGCGGCGCCTGGCGCCCTGGGTCGGGCGCCGGTCGAGTGCGTCGCGTTCCTCGGGCGTCAGCAGCCGGGTGCCGCCGAGCGCGGCGGCGAAGCCGGTCACGGCCCCTTCGGGCAGGAGCCACAGGAACGCGGGAGCGCTGCCGTTCATGCGCGGTCCCCCGGTGGGTGAAGGGTCAGAGTCGGGCGGCGGTCTCGTCGGTGACCCGCTTGGCCAGCGGGAACTGCCAGTACGAGAACAGGCGGTCCTCCCGGTGGAAGTGGCGCAGCACCTCCATGACCTCGTCGACGACCGCCTGGGAGGTGACCGGCTCGTGCGGGAACAGCTGCCGGCGCACCCGCTCCAGCTGGAGCAGCAGCAGGGACGCGCTGGGCAGCGGTGCGTCCAGCGCCTCGCGCGAATGGACGTAGGTGAGCACGCAGGCCGCCGCCGCGTGCACCAGGCAGTACTCCTTGGCCAGTTCGAACAGTTCCGGCGACTGGGGGTAGTCCTTGCCCAGCGCGCTCTTCAGGGCGGCGGCGCGCTCGCGCAGCGAGGCGGTGCGGCCGACGAGTTCCTCGGCCACGTCCGCGGCGCGGCGCAGGCGGTCGGCCTCGGCGCCCTCCGCGGCCGCCGCGAGGGCGCGCAGCCTGCGCAGTCCGTCGGGCGCGGCCAGCACGGCGTCGTCGCCGCCGCGGCTGAACAGCTCCTGCTTGACCGGCTCGTAGACCGGCAGCTCCCGGTCGATGCCGTAGAGGGTGGCGGCGCGCTCGGCGGCGCGCTCGCGCACGCCGTCGTCGGCCTCGGTCGCCTTCTCCAGCAGTCCGGCGAGCTGATGGCCGAGGTTGCGCAGGTTCACCACGGTGTTGCCGTCGGCGATGTCCGTGATCAGGACGTCGCGGACCATTTTCTGGTGCATGCCGTAGTGCGGGTGGTCGCGCAGGAAGGTGCGTGCGCCGAGGACGACGGTCAGCTGGGACAGCGTCTTCTGCAGCAGGGTCGGCACCTGGTACTTGACCACCGACGACCAGACGCTGATCTGCTCCGGCGCCGCCTGGAGGGCGCGGGCGGCCCCCAGGACCATGGCGTCGGCGACCATCAGGTCGGCGAACGCCTCGGCCAGCTGACGTCGGGTGTAGGGCACGTCGCTGATGCGGTCGCCGAACAGCACCCGGCGCTCGGCGAAGTCGAGGGCGAGGCGCAGGCTGGTGTCGACGGCCGACAGCGCCAGGTGCAGCAGGACCACGCGGGCGGTCTGGCTCGTCTTGAGCGCGATCTCCAGGCCCTGGCCCTCGCGCCCGATCATCGCCGAGCCCGGGACGTACGCTCCCCGCATGCGGACGCCGCTGAGGTCGAGGGCCCGGGTCCCGTAGAGGTCCTCGAAGGGCAGGTCGTCCACGGTGCCGGGCTCGGCCCGCCACTTGTCGAGGACGAACAGCGAGTACGCGGCGGGGCCGGGGCGCTTGCCGGTGCGGGCGAAGACGACCATCTTGTCGGCGACCGTGGCGTTGCCGATGGGCCATTTCTCACCGGTCAGCAGCCAGCCGCCCTCGGTCTTCTCGGCGAGGACCTCGTTGGCGACCAGGTCGCTGCCGTGGACCCGCTCGGACAGGCCCCAGGAGACCGAGCTGCCGCGCTTCATGTCGGCGACCAGCGCGCTGTTCTGCTCCGGGGTGCCGAGGATCCACGCGGGCATGAAGCCGAGGCTGTTCAGGGCGAGGGCGACCGCGGTGGAGGGGTCGCGGCGGGCCACCAGCCGCATCAGGCCGATCCCGGTCTCCACGTTGCCGGCCAGGCCGCCGTCCGCGTCGGGCAGGCAGTGCAGGTGCAGGCCCCAGCGGCGCAGCAGGGCGACGAACTGGTACGGGTACTCGCCGCGGACGTCGTGGTCCAGGATCTGGGCGAAGGGCATCCGGCTGTTCGGGTCGTGCGGGTCGCCGAGGTACTCCTCCAGCCGCTCGGCCAGCGCGGTGACGTCGGACTTGGACATCGATGAGCTCCTATCGGGTGGTGGCCAGCCGTACGGGCAGGGCGGTGAACAGCCGGCCGCCGTCGCGGAGCGCGAGGACGGCGTCGAGGGCGGGGGCCAGCAGGTCGCCGTGCCGGCGCGGGTCCACGCCGTCGGCACGGGCGAGGAGGTAGGCGAGGGCGGCGCCGAGCCAGCCGGTGGCGCCGGGTTCGGCCCCGTACAGGGAGCGGTCGCGGTTGGCCTGCCACAGGTGCAGGCAGCAGGCGGCGGCGTGCAGCCAGGCGTACCGTTCGGCGGCGTCCACCAGGGCGGTGGGGTCGGCCCCACGCTGCTGCGCGGCCCGCACCAGCTCCCCCAGACCGGCTGCGGCGACCGCCAACTCGGCCACCAGCGGGGCCACTTCGTCCAGGCCGTCCGTAAGCGCGGCGGCCTGGGGCAGTCCGGCGAGGACCGGGTCCGCGCCGCGGGCGAACATGTCCAGCCGGGTGGGGTCATAGGGCGGCAGGACGGCGTCGAGCGTGAAGACGGTCTTCACCGCGGCCGGGTCCGCCTCAGCCCGGCCGTCGACGAGGGTGGGCAACTGGCCGGCGTAGGAGCGGAGGTTGGCGAGCGTGCTGGCGTCGATGACGCGCACCACCGCCGAGTCGCGCTGGAGCTTCTGGAACAGGGCGGCGCCCCGCTCGCCCTCGCGGAGCACCGAGCGGGTGGCCAGCACCGTGCCGCAGCGGCGGATCAGCTCGTCGCAGGCCTCGGCCACCACGTGCTTGGCGGAGAGCGCCCACACGCTGAACGCCTCCGGCGCCACGTGCACGCCGCGCGCCGCCCCGAGCGCCACCGCGTCCGCGGCCAGCAGCGCGGCGGAGGCGACGGCCAACTCCCTTCTGGTCCAGGGCGATGCGGTCAGGGGTGTGCGGCCGACACGACGGTCGGCGGCGAAGTCCGCGGCGATGCGCACGGCGGTGTCGGCGATGCCCAGGCTGCCGGCCATGCTCATCAGGCGGACCGCCTGCTGGGCTTTGACGGCCGCCTCCAGGCCCGTGCCCTGCCTGCCGACCAGCGCCCCGGCCGGCACCGGGGTGTCGTGGAAGCGCAGGGTGGCCAGGTCGATGCCCCGCATCCCGCCGGTGCGCGGGGCGGGCACCCGCTCCAGCTTCTCCCGCGGAATCCCGGCGGTCTCGAGGAGGACCGCGGAGAACGCGCCGGGGCCGCGGTCGCCGGTGCGGGCGACCACGTAGACCGCCTCGCAGCGCAGGCCGAGGCCCACCATCCACTTCTCGCCGCTCAGCACGCCGTCCGGGCTCAGCCGCACCTCGTTGCCGAGCAGGTCGCTGCCGTGCCCGGCCTCGGTGAGCGCGAAGGCCACGGCGCCGCCGCCGCGCAGGATCTCCGCCGCCCTCTGCTGCTGCTCCAGACTGCCGTGCACCTGCAGACAGGTCGCGGCGATGATGCTGAACATCGTGCCGGGCATGATGTTCACGTCCCGGCGGGCCGCGGCCCTGACCAGGGTGAGGCTGCGGTCGAAGGACTCGAAGGCGCCGCCCCACTCCTTGGGCAGGTAGTTGAGGTGGAAGCCGGCCCGCACCAGTTCCGCGCACAGCTGCTCGGGGAACGCGTCCACCTCGTCGCGCGCGACGGCGGCGGCGAAGCCGTAGGGGTTGGCGTCGTCGGCGGGGTCGCCGAGCCGCTCCTCCAGCTCCTCGGGGGTCAGCGCGCTCATCGCAGCCCCACCGAGGATCCGTGGGCCGGGGTCTCCAGCGGCACCGGGCGGTAGTCGGCGGCGGTCGGCGGAATGTGCACGCCCGCGGTGCGCAGCTGGGCGAGCCGGGTGTGGAAGGCGGCGCCGCGCATCAGGTGATGGGCCACGTCCGCGACCCGGCGGTTGCCCGGCGTCTTCAGATAGCTGCCGGTCACCCAGTCGTTGAAGCTGCCCATCGCCGGGCCGCACCAGACCTGGTAGTCCATCGCGCGGTCCTCGTCACCGGTGACCGCCCAGCGCGAGGACATGCCCAGGTACCAGCGGAAGACCAGGGCCATCCGGCGCTTGGGGCTGCCCTGGACGCGCGCGAGCTGCTCGGGGTCGCGGCGCGTGAAGTACGTGACGCACTCCTGCCAGACGTCTTCCAGGGAGCGGCGGAAGATCTGCTGCTCCAGCCGGGCTCGGTCGGCCGGCGGGATGGACTCCAGGCCGTCGCAGGACTGGTAGAGCTCGTACAGGCGCTTGGCCCGCATCGGGAAGAGCGTGCCCTTCTTCAGGACCTGCAGTTCGACGCCCATCTCGAACATGTCGGCGGCCGGGGCCATCTCGCAGTCGGCGATGCCGGCCTCGGCGAGCATGGCCCTGGACCTGGCGGAGGCCCCGGACTCCAGGCAGGCCTGGTTCACCGACCCGGTGACCACGTACGCGGCGCCCATCGCGAACGCCGCCGCCACCGCCACCGGCGTGCCCAGGCCGCCGCCCGCGCCCACCCGGACCGGGACGGCGTAGCGGAACTCGCGCTGCACGCTGTCGCGCAGCCGCAGGATGGTCGGCAGCAGCGCGGGCAGCGGACGCCGGTCGGTGTGGCCGCCGGAGTCCGCCTCGACCGTGATGTCGTCGGCCAGCGGCAGGTGATGGGCGAGCGCGGCCTGCTCGGAGGTGATCAGGCCGCGTTCCAGCAGGGCGCTGACCACCGGGGCGGGAGCCGGGCGCATGAAGCGCTCGGCGGTCTCGGCCCGCGAGACCTTGGCGATCAGCCGGTTGTCGGCGATCACCCGGCCGTCCGCGTCCCGGCGCAGTCCGGCCAGCCGGTAGCGCACCACGTGCGGGGTGAGGTCCATGTACGCCGAGGCCTCGACGCAGCGCACGCCGTGCCGCAGGAACAGCTCGACGGCCTCCCGCTCCAGGCGGTCCTCGCTGGGACTGTGGATGAGGTTGACCGCGTACGGCAGCCCCGGGATCTCGGCGGCGAACCGGGCGAGGGTGCGCTCGATGGTCTCGGGCAGCAGTCCGGCCGCGCCGAAGGAGGCGAGGAAGCCCTCCCTGGCCAGGGCGATCACCAGGTCGGCGGAGGCGATCCCGCCGGCCATGGCCCCGGCCATGTAGGGCTGGGCGACGCCGTGCGCGGCGCGGAAGGCGGCGGAGCCGAGGCGCTCGGGCGGCAGCGGCTGGGCGGCGGCGAGCAGCGGCAGGCCGTCGCCCTGGGCGGTGGCGAAGCCACCGGAGGCCGCGCCGATGCCCTCGGGGGTGAGGACGATGAAACAGGGCTGGTCCAGCTCGGCCAGAGCCTGGTAGATCCCGGCCGGGTCGGTGCCGGGGTACCGGTCTCCGTACCAGCGGAGAGGCGTGTCGGGGGTGTCCATGGTGAAACGAAGCTCCTTGACTGGGCGGCGGGTGCGGGCGGGCCCGTCACGCCTCGGCGGCGCGGACCTCGATGGCCACGTCGGTCAGTTCGTAGATGCGCAGGCCCGGCTTCCACAGGTCGGCGTCGCCGACGACCAGCAGCCGGCCGTCCTCGCGGCGGACCTCCTTGACGTGCACGTCGAAGAACAACTCCTTGTCGTGGCGCAGGATCTGGCCGCGGTACTTCCAGGACGTCTCCACGTCGGTGGCCATCGCGAAGCGGGGCCGCTCCATGCCGTCGGCGAGGTCGTTCTCGAGCACGAACAGGCGCAGTGCCTGCAGGACGGCTTCGACGCCGAGCGAGCCGGGCATGACCGGGTCACGGTGGAAGTGGCAGTCGAAGTACCACTCGTCGGGGCGGATCGCCCGCCGGCCGTGCAGGTAGCCCTGGCCGTGCCGGCCGCCGTCTGCGACGAGGTCGACGCGGTCCACGAGCGCGAACTTGTCGCCGGGCAGGTGCAGATGGCCGCCCGTGGGGTCGCTGAACGCCGGTGC
Organism: Streptomyces sp. NPDC058291; assembly: GCF_042880855.1. Classification (NCBI taxonomy): domain Bacteria; kingdom Bacillati; phylum Actinomycetota; class Actinomycetes; order Kitasatosporales; family Streptomycetaceae; genus Streptomyces; species Streptomyces sp. NPDC058291. Next base: position 17,564 of record NZ_JBHVYK010000106.1, on the reverse strand, counting down.
GCCCTCGGACAGTTCGATCCGGCGCACCCGGGCGGCGTCGGGCTTCTCGGTCTCGATCCAGGGGGCGACGTAGGCGCCGTTGTCGAGGCCCACCTGGTTGGCCAGGGCCGCGGCGCTGAAGTAGCCGAACAGGGACTCGCCGGTGTAGAAGACCTCGCCGTCCGCGGAGAGTTCGTAGCTGAAGTTCTGCAGCACCGCGCCGTGCACGGCACTGGTCATCAGCAGCCTGGAGTGGTGGCGGACGGTCTTGCCGCGCAGGTCGATGTCCTTGACCAGGGTGGCGCGGCCGTCGAGGTTGCGGATGGCGTACTGCTCCTCGGGGTTCTTCAGCGTGGCGCCGAGGTAGTAGCCGAGGAAGATCGCCGCCTGGAGGGAGGACTCCATGTAGACGGCGTTGGGCATGTGCGGGAAGGAGTTCTGCGTGTAGTACCAGGCGTCGTCCGGGGAGTCGTACTCGGTGACCATCTCCGAGCCGGGCGACAGGTCGCCGCGGGTGCCCTTCAAGGACATGACGCGGTCGACGAACTGGAAGTCGCCGTTGGGGATGTAGGGCGCGCGGCTGTCGCGGTAGACCTCGAACTCCGGGCCCATCGCCATGTCGAGCAGGCCCTTGGCGGCGTGCGCCAGGTGCAGCTCGTTGATCATGGCCGCTTCGCCGGTCCGGTTGCGGCGGCCGAGGAACCGCGGGATCCCGCCGGCCTCGGGGCGGTAGGGCGAGCCCTCCTTCTCCCGCACCTGCAGGCCGAGGTTCTTCATCCGGATGACGGGCTTGTCGCCGAGGTAGATCAGGACGTCGGCGATGACCGTGGCGCGCGGCAGGAGCGTCAGCTCCATGACCTCGACCTCGTAGCGGATCTCCTCGTGGGCCTGGGTGATCTGGCCGCGGACCTGGACCTCGATCGGGGTGTCCGTGACGCACTGGAACCGGGCGTCGGGGAGGGTGAGGTGCATGCCCTGGTGGAGCAGGTAGATCTGCAGGAGCTGGACCGCGCCCTCGGCGACCAGCGAGCCGGCCAGCACGTGGTCGTCGGGGAAGTGGCAGGTGAAGTACCAGGCGTCGGGCTGGAGTTTCTTGATCGCGCTGAGGGTGCCGAGTCCGCGCGGGCCGCCCTTGCGGTCGATGACGACGTCGTCCACCATCCGCAGCTTCTCGTCCGGCAGGCGCAGGGCCGGGTTGACGCCCGCGTCCTGGGCGTGGTCGGGGCCGAAGACGTCACCGGGCCGGCCCTGGGCGAGCAGGTCCAGGTCGTCGCGGGTGAGGTGGTTCTTCTCGGTGTACGCCAGCGGCTTGAAGTAACCGCGCGGCAGCTGGGCGCGGGCGGCCTTCTCCTTCTCCGTCATCACCACGCCGAGCGGGGTCTCCAGCTCCTGCCGGCTGAAGAACCCGGCGCACGCGTCGTGGAGTTCGAGGATCAGCTCGCCGTCGGCGTAGCACTGGTAGCTGAAGAAGAACAGGGTGGTCTCGCCCTGGTGCACGAACCGGTCGATGGAGATGTCGTAGCGCAGGGTCTGGCCGACGCGGGGCAGGTCGCCGCGGAAGACCAGGGTGCTGTCGAGCAGCCGGTAGACGCGCTCGCCCTTGTTGCGGAAGTCGATGCCGAGGTAGCTGACCAGCAGCAGGTCGCACTGGCCGGCCTCGACGGTGACGGCCGGCGGCACACCGCCGTCGACGGCGTACCAGGCGTCCTCGGGGACGTCGTACTCGGTGGTGATGGTCGCGGGCTTGAACTCCCCGGTCGTGCCCTCTATCGCGGTCACACGGGAGACGAAGTGGTAGGGCGGGGCCGGCAGCCGGACCCTCTTGGCGTAGCCGTCGATCACGCCGAACTGCGGGCCGAAGGCCTTGGCGACGGAGCCGACGGCGAACTCCAGGAGGTCGGCCTCGTCCCAGATGACGCCTTCCTTGACGTCCTTCTCTTCCTGGTCGCGGGTGTCGGCGGCCGGGGTGGCCGGTGTGCCCGGGGCGGTCTGCGGGAGGGCCGGGGCGACGGGGGCCGCGGGCAGCGGGGGCCGCGGCGCCGGGGCGGGCGGCATGACGTGCGGTGCGGGCCCGGCCGCCTCGGGGGCCGGGGGGGTGCGGCTGCCGTCCAGGAGTCCTTCCATGCGGCTGAGCGCGGCCGACTGCAGGACGTGCTGGGTTTCCATCACCACCGAGTGGGTGGCCACCATCTGCCGGCGCAGCTCCCGCACGATGTCCGCCGCGACGGCGGCCGACGTGCCTGCGTCCGCGTGGCCGGTCGGTCCGGCCGCGGCGGGCTGCGGCGGCGTCGGGGCCGCGGGGGCGGGCGGCGCCGCGGCCGGGGACGTGTGGTCCGGCGTGTGCGGCGCCCACGGAAGATACGACATCGGGGTGCCGTCGAAGGTGATGACCTCGGTGTCGGCGAGAGTCGGGTCTGCGGGCATGAGAGCTGAGTCCTCCGGCGGTACGGACGGGACGGGGTCGGGTGCCGACGGCGCGGCGACGGGGTGCGGGGCGGGCGCGGAGGCCGGCGGGAGCGCGGCCGCGTCGCCGGAGCCGGGACGCGCGCCCGGCACGGGCGGGTTCCCGGCGGAAGGGGACTGCGCGGTGCTCGTGGTCCTGGCGGGAGGTGCGCCCGCGACCGGGCCGGCGGGCGCAGCGGTGGAGGAGCCGGCCGGCGCCATGGCCGAGAGGCGGGGCGCGACGGCGGCGGACGCGGCGACGCCGTGGGAAAGGGCGGCCGGCGTGGCCGCGGCCGGGGTCGCCGTCCCGGCGGCCGCGGTGAGTTCGCGGGCGATGCGGGACGGCGCCGGGTCCGCGCCGCCCACACGGAAGCGGGTGGGACGAGCGGGACGGGCCGGGACGCGTTCGGCGGCCGGCTCCAGGAGCAGCGACAGGTCCAGGTCCAGGCCGTGGGCGGTGAGTCTGGCGGCGAGCTGGACGATGGACTTCGTGGCGGCGACGCCACGGCGGTCGACCGGTGCGGCGACGTGCGCCGACTCGCCGAGGGTCTCGCGCACCCAGCGGGAGCAGGTGGCGCTGGGGCCGACCTCCAGGAAGTAGCGGAAGCCCCGCTCATAGGCGCCGCGCACCAGCCTCGGGAAGTCGATCGGGGACCGCAGGGTGTGCGCGATGCGCCGGGCGATCTCCTTGCGGTCCAGCGCGGGCAGCGTCCCGTAGTCGTAGGCGCTGAGCAGTTCGAGGTCGCCGAAGGAGCCGGTCGGGTAGTCGTTCAGGCCGGCCAGCCCGTCGGATTCGGCGTCCACCACCGGGCAGTGCATGACCGCGTTGACGGGCGAGCGTGCCGCGGGGCACCCGAGTTCCTCGATCAGGGCGCGGCACTGGGCCGGGTCGCCCGCGACGACCAGCTCGGCGGGGGTGTTGACGTGGGTGAGGTGGACGCGGTCGTAGCGGGGCAGCACGGCCCGCACCGACTCCGCGTCGGTGAGCAGCACATGGCTGGCCCACACCTGGGAGTCCGGTGTGGTCTCGGGCAGGCGCCAGGCCTCGCGCACCGTGCGGCGCGGCCCGCACAGCCGGTCCTGGAAGATGGGCGTGTTGCTGATCAGGGCGTCGTCGCGGCTTTCCGGCAGCCAGCCGCCGGTGGCGAACAGCATGCTCGACTCGCCCAGGCTGTAGCCGAATCCGCCGTGGGCGGTGATGCCGAGGACGTCGCGGACGAGGTCGGTGTAGAGGATCGCGAAGCTGGTGCCGGTGGCGAGCATGAACGGGATGTCCTCGCCGAGCGCCGCCTCCAGCTTCATCAACTCCCTGCGTCCGGGAGCGGTTTGGGCGCGCGGGTACAGGTCGGCGGCGCGCAGGTGGCGCTCCGGCGCCTCCGCCTGGGCCTCGAAGCGCTCCAGCAGCGCGGGGAAGGAGCGGAACAGGTCCTGTCCGAGCCCGGGATAGGAGTTGAAGGCGCCCGGGTAGACGAGTGCGACCTTGCCCTCGGGTCCGATCGGGCGGGCGGTGAAGCAGCTGCCGGCCGGGGTGGTCCATTCGCCGCCCGAGGCGTGCACGGCGCGCAGGTCCCGCGCTCCGATGTCGAGCTGGGTGCGCAGCTCGGCGCGGTCGCGGCCGACGAACACGGCCCGCAGGGTGCGGCCGGGCAGCTGCCGGGCCGCCTCGCGGGCCAGGGCGTACGGGTCGGCGTCGCCGGCGAGCAGCTCGCGGTGCCGGTCGACGGCGGTGAGCAGGTGGTCGACGGAGTCCGCGGACAGCGGGAGGACGACGGGGCCGCCGGCCCGCTGCCAGTCGCCGGCGACGAGCGTGCCGCGGGTCGTCTCGGCGGACAGGACGAGGTGGCCGTGGGCGCCGGAGGCGCCGATGAAGCCGACGGCCGCGTACCGGCGTGAGCCGGACCTGCGGCGCAGCCAGGGGCGGGACGCGGGCGGCACGTACAGCGCGGAGGAGGCGAAGTCGTCGGCGAGTTCGGCGTCCGGGCGGCTCCAGCCGCCGGTGCCGGGCAGGTAGCCGTGGTGCAGGCAGAGCACGGTCCGGATGAGCCCGGCCATGGTCGCGGCGCAGCCGGCGTCGCCGATCTGGGCCTTGGCGCTGCCGAGCGCGACCCGGCCGGTACGGCCCGCCGGGCCCTCGGGGCCGCCGGCGGCCGGGTACACCTTCGCGAGGCCGGCGATCTCCGCCCGGTCCTCGGCGGGGGTGCCGCCGGCGTGGGCCTCCACGTAACCGACGTCCTCGGCCGTGATGCCCGCCGCGGTCAGCGCCGCCTCGGCGGCGGCCGCGTAGGTGTCGGCGTCGGCCTCGGGGACCCGGCCGTCCACGGGCGCCGCGTGCCGGACGGCGACCGCGTCGAGCCGCGCGTACACGGGCGCGGCCGCCTCGCCGGGCCGGGTGACGACGACGGCCCCGGCGCCCTCGCCGATGCGGCGGCCCCGGCTGTTCTCGCCGAAGGTGAGGCCCGCTTCGGCGACCACGTCGGGCCGCAGCAGCAGGTTCTCGGCGGAACCGGCCAGGTCGACGGCGCCGACCAGCACGGCCTCGATGCCCGGGTCGAGCAGCAGCAACCGGGCCACTTCCAGGGCCTCGGCGGTGGCGGAGCCGTCGGAGGAGACGGTGAAGGAGGGGCCGGTCAGGTTCCACAGGGAGGAGATGCGGCTGGCCATCACGTTGCCGATGTAGCTGAGGACCTCGTTGGCGACGATCGGGTCGACCACCGCGTCCCGGCCGGCGGCGGTCAGCCGGGCCAGCTCCTCCTCGTCGACCTCGACGCCCGCGCGAGCGAACTCCTGACGTACGAACGCCCCGAGGCCGTAGCGGGTGATCCTCAGGTGGGTGGTGGGCTCCGTCTCCATGCCGACGACCACCGCGATGCGGCGCGCGGGCGGTGCGCTCTCGCCCTTGGGCACGGCCCGGCTGTAGCCGGCGTCGTGCAGCGCCTCGTCCGCGACCTTGATGGCCAACGCGTGCTGCAGGTTGTAGGTGCGCAGGTCGGCCGGCGGGATCTTCAGGTCCATCGGGTCGATGCCGAGCCCGTCGACGAAGGCGCCGTGCGGCAGCGCGTCGGGCGAGACGCCGGCGCCGTGTTCGAGGGAGCCGCCGCGGGTCTGGTCGAGGCCGCGCCAGCGCCGTTCGGGCAGCGGGACCAACGCGTGCTGCCCGGTGTGCACGGCGCGCTCGTAGGCGTCGAGGGAGTCGAGGGAACCGAAGTGCGCGCCCAGGCCGGCGATGTCGAGGGCCGGTACGGGCGTGGCCCCGGCCGGCTCGTCTGCCGTCGCGGCATCCGGTGTGACATCCGGTGCGCGGAGCACGACGTGCGCGTTGGTGCCGCCGAAGCCGAACGCGGAGACGGCGGCGCGGCGGGGGCCGTCGTGGTCCGGCCAGTCGCGGCCGGTGCGCACGAGGGTGTCCTCGCCGACCCGGCCGTCCTTGGAGGCGACGGGCTGCTGGACGCCGGTCGTCGGCGGGATGTGGCCGTGGCCCATGGCCAGGATGACCTTGAGCATGCTGCTGAGGCCGGCCACGGTGAGCAGGTGGCCGATGTTGCCCTTGACCGAGCCGATCAGCGGGACGTGGCCCGCGGAGCCGAAGAAGTCGGCGACGGACTGCGCCTCGGTGGCGTCGCCGATGGGCGTGCCGGTGGCGTGGCACTCCAGGTAGTCGATCTCCGTGGGGGCGACCCGGGCCTGCTCGTAGGCCAGTCGGTAGGAGCCGAGCTGGCCCGCGCCCTGCGGGACCAGCAGGTGGCGGCCGCTGCCGTCGTTGGTCAGGCCGATGCCGTCGACCACGGCGTGGATGCGGTCGCCGTCGCGCAGCGCGTCCGCGAGCCGCTTGACGGCGACCATGCCGGCGCCCTGGCCGGTGAGGATGCCGCCGGATCGGGCGTCGAAGGGCTGGCTGAAGCCGTCGCGGGGGTAGGCGCCCAGGTCGCCGAAGGAGAGGTGGATGAGGGTGAGGTCGGGTGCGCAGACGCCTCCGGCGAGGACGAGGTCGGCCTGTCCGGCGGCGAGGTGGTCGCAGGCGAGCTTCAGCGCGTACAGGGCGGAGGAGCAGGCCGCGTCGAGGGCGTAGCGGGGGCCGCCCAGGCCGAGCGCGGCGGCGGTGACCCCGGCCGGAGAGCCGCTGACCCGCAGGTCCTCGGCGTTCAGGCGGGCGGGGTCGATGCGGTCGCCCGCGTTCGCGAGCGCCCCGAGCGGCGGGTGCCCGGCCCGGCGCAGCCCCTCCAGCACGGCCTCCTGCACCAGGGGCACGCTCACCTCGGCCGAAGTCGGCGTCGGGAAGGAGTAGTTGCCGAGGATCAGTCCGGTGCGGGCCAGGATGTCCGGGCGTTCGGCGACGTTGCCGTCACGCAAAGCCTCTCTGGCCACGTGCAGGGACCAGTGGAAGATCCGGTCGAGTCCGGCGAGGTGCCCGGCGTCGAGCAGGAAGCCGTCCGGGTCGAAGGCGAAGTCGGTGACGAAGCCGCCGCGGCGGCAGTAGATCTCGTGCTGGGGGTCCAGGTCGCGGGGCTCGGGCGTCTGGCCGAAGACCTCCTCGCCTCCCTCCCGGCGGCTGTCGACGCCGGAGTGGAGGTTGTGCCAGAACTCGGCGGGCGTCTCCGCGCCCGGGAACAGGCAGGAGAGGCCGACTATGGCGTACTTGCTCATGAGAGCTCTCGGATCCCTTCTGGCGGGCGGCCGGCCCGGACGGCGGCAGAGTGAGGAACCGTCCGGGCCGACCCGATCGCTTGCGCTGGCTGTGTCGATTCGCGGCTTCGCCGCGAAGGAGCGGCGTCAGCCGCTGATGAACTTGGCCGCCAGCTGCGGGGCCGAGACCACCCGGACCGCGTCGAACCGGGTCAGCACCGTTCCCTCGGGGGTGCAGGCGGTGATGGTGAGCGACGCGGTGGTGGAGGTGCTGCCCTGGGCGGGCTCGACGACGATCAGGAAGGGCGTGCCGTCGGGCAGCGGGTGGTGCAGCTCGGCGCGAGCCAGCCCCAGGGGCAGGGACGCGCTGTCGCGGAACAGCCGCACCCAGACCAGGCCCGCCTGCAGCAGCAGGTCCGCGGTGCCGGGCGCGAACCGGGAGCCGCCGAACGCGCCGCCCTCGGGCCGCAGTTCGGCCAGTTCGCACTGCAGGACCAGCCGCGACTCGTCCTCGGCCAGGATCCGGCGGATGCCCCGCAGGGCCGGGCCGTGGAAGAGCGTGCCGTCGGTGTAGACGCCGTCGGCGTCCCGTCCGCCGCCGAGGGCCGGCAGGCCGGGGACGACGGCGGGGGCCGGCGCGATGCCGGGGGCGATGACGGCCGCGTAGTGCGGGCGCACCGCGCCCTCGGCGTCCGTGGAGCGGATGGCGACCTGGACGGTGTCGCCGGCCGGGGTCATGGTCAGGGCCAGCCGGGAGGGCTGGGCGCCGTCGAAGACGATGCCCTTGTGGACCTCGAAGCCGGACACCTGGCGCACGTCGGCGCCGGTGGCGCGCTCGACCGCGCCGATCGCCCAGCCGAGGGCGACGACGGCGGGCAGCACCGGGGCCTCGCCGATCACATGGTCGGTGACGATCGCGTCGCCGGTCAGGGCGTCCAGTTCGCGCTCGACGGTGACGGGGCCGGTGACGGCGGGACGCTCGGGCTCCGACAGGGGGGTCGTCGGGCCGAGGACCGTCACCACGTCCGCGGCGCGCTCGGCGGCGAACTGCTCGGTGAACAGCCGGGCCCCCGTGTCCGCCGGGATCAGCGTGATGCCGCGCTCCCGGAAGACGGCCTTGACCTCCGGGGAGACCATGCCGCTGTCCCAGGCGCCCCAGTTCAGGGAGGTGACGCGGGCGGCGGGGTGGCGCTGCTTGAAGGACGAGGCCCAGGCGTTGAGGACCTCGTTGGCCATCGCGTAGTCGGACTGGCCGCGATTGCCGAAGAACCCGGCGACCGAGGAGAACAGGACCACATGGCGCAGGCGGTCGGCGTCGAGTGCGTCGGCCACCGTGCGCAGTCCGGCCAGCTTCGGCGCGAAGACCCGCTCGATCTCGGAGGCCTTCTTGTTGGCGATGAGCTGGTCGGCCAGCACCCCGGCGCCGTGCACCAGGCCGGTGACGCGCTCCTTGTACGGGGCGAGTGCGGCGGCCGTGGCGGCGGGGTCGGTGATGTCGACGGCGAGGTACTCGGCGGTGCTGCCGGCGGCGCGCACGTCGGTGAGTGTGGCGCGGATCTCGCGGGCCCCGGTGACGGCGCGGAAGAGCTGCTCGACCCGCTTCGGGGTGGGCTTCTCCCCCGACGCCTTCAGCTGCGCCGCGGCCGCGGCCTTCAGCCCGGCGTCCTGGACGTCCTGCGCCCAGGCCGGCTCGTCCTCCAGCGGGGTGCGGCCGAGCAGGAGCAGTCCGGGCCGGTGGCTGCGCGCGAGGTCGGCGACGCAGGAGGCGGTGATGCCGCGCGCGCCGCCGGTGACGACGATCAGGTCGTCGGAGGTGAGGGCGGGGACGTCGCCCGCCGACGGGTGCAGCGGCTGTTCGGCGAGACCGAGTCCGACGCGTCGGCTGCCGTCGTGGCCGGCCTGGGTGGCGTCGGTGGCCGCGTCCTGCGTCTCGGCCAGGACGAGGGCGGCGCCGGCCTCCGCGGTGAGCTGCGGAGCCAGGTCGACGGACCGGCAGAACAGCCGGGGCGCCTCGACGGCCAGCGTCTTGACCAGGCCCGCCACGCCCGCGGCCGGGGCGAGATGCTCGGCGACGCCGGTGAGGCCGAACGCGCCGTCGAGGCGGGTGACGGTGACGAAGGCGGCGCGGCCGGCGTCGGCCGCGGTGTTCAGCGCCTCGACCGCGTGCTTGGCCACGAGCAGGGTGTGGGCGAGGCGGCGCGTGCCGGCGGTGAAGTCGTCGTGGTGGGTGGCGGAGAGGTCGAGGACCAGGTTGATCCGGTCGGCGAGGACGACCTCCAGCTGTTCGGCGAGCTCGGTCACGCCCCAGCCGGACAGCGCGTGGTCCTTGACGCCGCTGATGCGCTGCGGCACGCCGGGCAGCCGGAGCACGTGGACCCGGGTGCCCGTCTGGGTCAGTCGGCCCGCGAGGGCCGCCGCCAGCTCCGAGCCGTCGTCCACGATCAGCGTGCCGGAACCCTTCGGGTAGGCGTCCACCAGCCGGTCGGGCGTGGGCAGTTCGACGAGCGCGGCCTGCGCGCGGCCGATGCCGGCGCCGGGCTGCGCGGCCTGGTCGGGGTCGGCTGCCGGGGCCTCGGCGGTCGCGGCGGCCGAGGCGGCCGCGGTGTGCGTGCCGGTGTCGCCCGGGTCACCGGACATGAAGTCCACGATGTGGCGCAGGGTGCGCAGCTCGGCCAGCTGCTCAGGGCCGGCGGCCACGCCGGCGCCGAACTTCTCCTGCATCACCCCCATGATCTCGACCCGCTTGATCGAGTCGATCCCCAAGTCCGCCTCGACGTCCATGTCCAGCTCCAGCATGTCCGCCGGATAACCGGTCTTCGCACCGACCACCTCCAGCAGCGCCGCCGCCACCACCGAGGCGTCCACCACCGCAGCCACGGCCACGGCCACAGGAGCAGCAGCGGCGGGAGCGGGAGCGGCGACGGGAGCGGGAGCGGGAGCGGCCGAGGTCGCCATGAAAGCGACGATGTCACGCAACGTACGCAACTCCGCCAACTGCTCCGGACCCGCGGCCACACCACCACCGAACCGCTCCTGCATCACCCCCATGATCTCGACCCGCTTGATCGAGTCGATCCCCAAGTCCG
>NZ_JBHVYK010000106.1:0-7338 GCF_042880855.1 Streptomyces sp. NPDC058291 | reverse complement strand
TGTCCGCCGGATAACCGGTCTTCGCACCGACCACCTCCAGCAGCGCCGCCGCCACACCGGCCGCGTCGACGCCGGGCGTGGTGGGCTCGGCGGCCGGCGCGGGCGGCTGTGCGGCGGTGCTGGGCGCGGTGACGGCCACCGTCTGCGGCGCGGGAGCGGGAGCCGGCGCGGTCGCGGGCGCGGTGGCCAGGGCCTGCGGGGCGGGTGCGAGGGCCGGAGCCAGGGCGGCCGGAGCCGCGGCGAGCGGCGCGGGCCGGGCCTCGGTCCGGGGCGCGGGGCGGACGGCGGCGGGGCTGGGGGCCGCGGCCGGGAGCGCCGTGCCGAGTTCGAGGCCGGCGAGGTCGCGCAGGATCTCGTTGGCCCGCAGGTGGGTGCGTCCGATGTCCAGCCCGTGCTCCTTCACCGCGTTGACGCCGGGGAGGACCTGCCGCAGACGGTCCTGCTCGGCGGCGCGTTCCAGCAGTCCGGCGAGGCGCTGGGCGCTCTGGAGCTGGCTGTTCAAGTAGTCGTCGTGCAGGGCGAGATGGTCGGCCACGAGATCGGCCAGGCGGTCACTGTCCACGTGAGGGCTCTCCATGACGGTGGAAGCAGGAGCGGGAATCGGGTCGGCCTCGGCGACGGCGCTGGGCTCGCGTACGGCCACAGCGGTGGACGACAGGGCGACGGGCGCCGCGGCGGCTCCCTGACGCGTCGCGGAGGACGCACCGTGGGGAGCCGGAACCGTCGCGGCCGCGCTCGCAGGCGCGGGAGCCGGCGCCGGGACGGTGGGCGGGGCTGCGACGGGAGCCGGAGTGGTGCTCGCGGCGCCCGCGCCGGTGCCGGGCCGTGTGCCGGTCGGCGCCGATCCGTCGCTGCCGGGCAGGGTCGGCACGGCGATCGCGTAACCGTTCTCGATCGCGTCCCGGTACTTGGCCTTGCGCTCGGGCGAGACGTAGTTGATGCCGTTGAGGAGGATCGACATGCCCTTGACGGGCGTCGCCTCGGCCGGGGGTTCGACGTAGCGGTCGCCGGTGGCGAGCGGCAGGCCGTGGACGGCGAGCTGGGCCACGGCCTGCTTCAGGGCGACGTCGGCGTCGCGTCCCGGACCGGCGTCCAGCGCGAGCGCGGTGTGCTCGCGGTCGCCCAGGACGCGCCGTACGAGCTGGGTGAGCACGCTCTTGGGGCCGAACTCCACGAACACCCGGTGTCCGGCCGCGTACATGTCCTCCACGCAGGCGGCGAAGTCGACGGGGTTGATGAGCTGTTCGGCGAGGACCGTGCGGTTGGCGGCGAGGTCGTCGCCGTACGCGGCGCCCCTGGTGTTGGCGTACACCGTGCCGGTGGGGGCTCTCACCTCGTGGCTTTCCAGGTCGGCGCGGAAGGCCTCCAGGGCGTGGCCGACGAAGGAGGTGTGGAAGGCGGCGGAGACGGGCAGCCGGCTCGCGCGCAGACCGGCCGCGGCGGCGTCGTCGAGGAGGCGCTCGATCTCCTCGGTGGGGCCGCCGACGACGATCTGGTCCGGCGCGTTGCGGTTGCAGACCACCACGTCGGTGCGCCGGCCGAGCAGCTCGCTCACGCGCTCCTCGGCGGCGGAGACCGCTGCCATGGCGCCGGCGTCGAACCCCGGCTCGCGCGGCGGCGCCATCGCCTTGCCGCGGGCCCGGGCCAGCGCGAAGAACGCCTCGTCGGGGAGGGATCCGGCGGCCCACAGGGCGGTGAGTTCACCGAAGCTGTGGCCGAGGAAGCCGTCGGCGCTGAAGCCGAGTTCGGTGAGGTAGGCGAACTGGCCGGCCGACAGCGCGCCGATGGCCGGCTGGGCGTAGGCGGTGGCGCGCAGCGCGTTCTCCTGCTCGGCGCGCTCGGCGTCGTCGAACGCGGGCGGCGGGAAGGCGATGCGGGACAGCGGCTCGACGCCCTCGAAGTGGCGGTTGGCGGCGTCGAAGGCGGCCCGCAGCGGCGGCAGCGCCAGCACGGCGGAGCGGCCGGGGTTGACGTACTGGCTGCCCTGCCCGGAGAACAACGCGGCGGTCCTGCCGGAGGGCGCGGCCGTGCGGCGGAAGTACAGGCCCTTGGGGTGGGACCAGTCGTCGGCGTCGGGGCGGGCGCGCAGTTCGCCGAGGGCCAGCGTGCGCAGGTCGTCCAGCTCCTGTGCGTTGCGGGCGACGAAGGCGACCCGTGCGTGGTGCGCGGGGGCCGGGCCGCCGGTCGCGGGAGCGCCGGCCGCGAGGGCCTCGGTGAGCTGGGCGGTGTCGGGCGCGTGCCACAGGTGCACCGCCGCCACGGGGTGGGCGACGCGCAGGTCGTCGCCGTCGCCGTACTCCTCCATCACGACGTGGAAGTTGGTGCCGCCGAAGCCGAACGAGGACAGCGCGGCACGGCGCTTGGGCCGCTCCGGGGTGCGGATCCAGGGCCTGGTCTCGGAGTTGACGTAGACGGGGCCGCCGGTGAAGTCGATGGCGGGGTTGGGCTCGGCCACGTTGATGGTGGGCGGGAGCACCTTGTGGTGGAGGGCGAGCGACAGCTTGATCATGCCGGCCGCGCCGGCCGCCGCCTTGGTGTGCCCGATCTGCGATTTGACGCTGCCCAGGGCCGCGAAGCGCCGGTCGTCGGTGGCTTCGGAGACGACGGCGGCGAGCGCGCTCAGCTCGGTGGCGTCGCCGACGGCGGTGCCGGTGCCGTGGGCCTCGAACAGCTCGACGCTCGCCGGTGAGCAGTCGGCGTCCTCGTACGCGCGGCGCAGGGCGACCATCTGGCCTTCCTTGCGCGGGGCGTAGATGGACTTGAAGCGGCCGTCGCTGGAGGTGCCGATGCCGCGCAGCACGGCGTAGATCTTGTTGCCGTCGCGTTCGGCGTCGGAGAGGCGGCGCAGCGCGAGCATGCCGATGCCCTCGCCGATCAGCGTGCCGTCGGCGTCCTTGTCGAACGGGCGGATGTGCCCGGACTTCGACAGCGCCGGCGTCTTGCTGAAGCAGAGGTACATGAAGATGGTGTTCTCGGCGTCGCAGCCGCCGACCAGCATGGTGTCGGCGCGCCGCTCGACCAGCTCGCTGACGGCGGCGCGGACCGCGCCGAGGGAGCTGGCGCAGGCGGCGTCGATCGTCATGTTGATGCCGCCGAGGTCGAAGCGGTTGGCCACGCGCCCCGCGACGACGTTGCCGAGCATGCCGGGGAAGGAGTTCTCCTCCCACGGTGCGTAGGCCAGGCGGAACTTGGCGACGATCTCGTCGGCATCACGCTGGGACAGTCCGCAGCTGCGGACGACCTCCTTGAGCACGCCGCTCTGCAGCCGCGCGGTGAGCGGCTGGGTGAGCTGGTTGGCGCCGGTGATGCCGAGGACGACGCCGGTGCGCGCCTTGTCGTACCAGTCCTGGTCGGCGCCGGCGTCCTTGAGCAGGTCACGGGTGACGACGAGGCTGAGCAGCTGGAGGACGTCCGTGACCTCCAGGGTGTTGGGCGGCAGCCCGAACTCCAGCGGGTTGAACGGGGTGTCCGGGATGAAGCCGCCGCGCTTGGCGTACGTCTTGTCCGGCACGGTGGGGTCGGGGTCGTAGTGCTCGTCGACGTTCCAGTGGCCGGCGGGCACGTCGTCGATGCAGTCGGCGGCCGACACGACGTTCGACCAGAACTCCCGCAGATTGCTGGACTGGGGAAACAGCGCGGAGAGGCCGACGATGGCGATGGGATCCCGGGCGAGCCGACGGTCGAGGTCGGATTCCTGCGAAGAGTTCACGGCGAATCTCTCTGGATCTGGAGCGAACAGGGAAGTCGTGAGCGGCGGCCGGGCGAGCCGCGGCCGGCGGTGGCCGGCGCGGGTGCGGGTCCGGGCTCGGGCCGGTGACGGCGATCCTGGCGAGTGCCCTTGCGGGGAGGCGCCTTGCGGCGGGCTCCGGGCTGACGGTGGGGGGCGAACCGGCCCGGCGCCCCCCGGTGTCACGCCGCGGCGGTGCGCTGCTCGGACTCCTCGGCGATGTGCGCGGCGAGGGCCTCGATGGTCGGGTGGTACCAGAGGGCGGTGGTACCGAGCTCGAAGCCCAGCCACTTCTCCATCTCGCCCGCGATGATCAGGGCGGCGGTGCTGTCGAGGTCGAGCTCGTCGAAGTACTGGTCCGGCGGGACCTGGGAGGGCTCGACGCCCAGCCGTGTCGCTATCTCGTCGATGAGCCACTTCTGGGCCTCATCGGCCGTGATCTTCACCATGTGCGATCCTCTCCGAACGGCTTCTCGCATGTTTTCCGGGGGTTGGGCGGATTCCCGCCGCACGCCACGCTGCAGAGGTGCGGGGTGCTTGGGCGAAAAGAGCCACAACAGGCCGGGCGGCAGTTATCGATCCGCATCCGTGAACCTACGGCCACGGTCCTCGACCGGCAACCGGCCCAGGGCTCGGCAAACCCTTTCAGCGCTTACGGAATGGGTGCTTCGGCGCGCCGCCGGTTCCATTTCCCTCGCTGAACAGCGGGTTTTCGGCCGGGCTGGCCGAAGCCCGCGCGGATGTCAGCCTGCGTAAGATATGTCAGCACGCCTGTCAGCTCTCGCCGACCCGCGATGCGGCTTCCAGGCAGGGGAGTTGGACGATCAGGTCTGACGTGGGCGGTGCGCCGCGGGATGTTCACCGCGACGCCTGAACGCATCGCAAACGGGTGGCAACAGGTTTCCCAAGTGCGCGGTGAATGGCGGCGGCATTGCCTTCGACGGGGGGCGCAAAGGCCCGGGACGACGAATGAGGGGCGCTCCCCGAAAGTCGTCCCACCACGGAGGGTTGATTCCGTGGGGCACGCTTTACGGGGAACGCCCCTCCATTCGGTCGGACGGGGCTCCGGGTTCCGCGGTCACACCGCGGGAATTCCCCCTTCGGGCGCCTTGCTGACGTCAGGAGCGGCAGACGCGGAATCCGTCGCCGACGGGGCGGCCGAGCCGCGGACGACGAGCAGCACGAGGATGCCCGCGACGACGGCGAGAAGACCGCCGGCGAGGAACACCCGGTCCAGGCCGGCGGCGTAGGCTTCCTCGATCGTCCGCTGGGCGGCGGCGCGGGACTCCCCCGGGACCGTGGCGAGCACGGCCGCGGACTGTCCGCCGGTGACGAGGTCGGCCAGGGCGTCGGTGTGGGTGAACAGCCCGCCGGCGGCGAGCTTGGTGGCGATGACGCCGGACAGGATGGTGCCGACGGCCGGGATGCCGAGGGCGAAGCCGAGCTGGCGGAAGGTGTTGGCGGCGCCGCCGGCCATGCCCGCACGGTCGGGCGGGGCCGCCGCGAGCGCGGCCGAGGCGAGGACCGGTGAGGCGATGCCGACGCCCGCTCCCGACACCAGGAAGCCGGCCAGCAGGGCCGTCCAGCCCGAGGTGCCGGAGACGGACATCTCCAGGAACGAACCCACGCCGATGAGCAGCAGGCCGCCGCCGATCGGGTACTGCGGCGCGACGTTGGCGAGGAACCGGCCGGCCAGTCCGGCCGCGACGAAGGACATGCCGCTGAACGGCATCAGGATCAGGCCCGCCTTGACGGGGCTGAAGCCGAGCACGGACTGGGCCCACACGGAGACGAACACCAGGTTGGCGAAGGCGGCGGCGCTGAACACCACGGCGCCGGCCATCAGGGTGGCGAAGGACGGCGTACGCATCAGGCGCAGGTCCAGCATCGGGTCCCGCCGGCCGCGCTCGACGAGGACGAACAGCAGCAGCGCCAGGGCGGATCCGCCGAACAGGGTCAGGGTGAGGCCGTCGCCCCAGCCGTCCTCGCCGGAGCGGATCAGGCCGAAGATGAGCAGGGTGGCGACGAGGGTGAAGCCGATCGTGCCGGGCAGGTCGACGCGGCGGTCGCTGCGGGTGGCCGAGGACGTCAGGTGCCGGGCGCCGATGTACAGGGCGACGGCGGCGACCGGCAGGTTGACCAGGAAGATCCAGCGCCAGTTCAGGTGCTCGGTGAGCAGACCGCCCAGGATCGGTCCGGCGGCCGCGGCGGCGCCGTTGACCGCGCCCCACATCCCGAACGCGACGCCGCGGTCGCGGCCCCGGTAATTGGCGGCCAGGAGCGCGGTGTTGGTGGCGAACATGGCCGCCGCGCCGACGCCCTGCACGCCGCGTGCGGCGATGAGCATGTGGCTGTCGGAGGCCAGACCGCAGGCGAGCGAGGAGAGCGCGAAGACGGCCAGCCCGGCGAGGTAGACGCGCCGGGCGCCGGCCAGGTCCGACAGCGACCCGAGCGCCATCAGCAGGGCGGCGAGGACGAGGACGTAGACGTCCACGACCCATTGAAGGGCCGAGAACGAGGCGTCGAGCGAGTCGGTCATCTGGGGCAGCGCGACGCTGACGATGGTCACGTCGATGAGCAGCATGAACGTGCCCAGACACACGGCCAGCAGCGGCATCCACTTGCGCATGGCATGGAGCCTCTCGGGGAGGTTCCGGTGCAGGCGGGGAAGCGGGCCGCACCGGGGCGGAAGGGGCGGCGGGAAGACGTCTCCCGCAGAGGTCGAGCGACCTCTGTTAGTCACTGTCTAACAGGCAGAGTACCTCACTCTGTTAGACAGTGGCTAATGAGTTAGTCTGGGCGTGCCCGGCGAGCCGCAGGGCGTCCCCGCGCTGCCAGACAGCGCCCCAGCGTGAGGTCCATCGACATGCCTGACACTGCACCCCGCCGCCGGTCCCGTGCGGCGGCGGGCCTGCCGCCGATCACGGCGGACAAGATCATCGGTGCCGCGGTCGAGGTGACCGGCGAACAGGGACTCGACGGCCTGTCCATCCGGCAGATCTCCACCAGGCTGGACGTCTGGCCGGGGGCGATCGCCTACCACGTCGGCGACCGCGAGGCGGTGGTCATGGGGGTCATCGACCGCGTGATCTCCTGGATACCGATCCCGGGCGACGACATCCCGTGGCGCGACTGGTTCCGCTCCGTGATGTTCGACGGGCGAACGGTGCTGCGCCGGTACCCCGGCGTGGCCAGGCGGCTGTGCGCGGTGGGGCCGAACGTGCCGTCGGCGCTGCCCACCATCGACACGGGCATCCGGGTGCTGATGAAGGCCGGGTTCGGCGAGCACGCCCCGGAGGTCTACCGCTACCTCTTCAACACCGCGTTCACCCTGGTCGCCGTGGAGGACGACCGGGGCCAGTACCCCACGGCACGGGCCGACATGGGACGCGCGCTGGCCGCCTTCGCGGAGGACGAGTCGCAACCGGGTCTCGCGGCGGCGGGCACCACCGCCCGCGCGCGCAGCACCGACCCCGAGGCGATCGCGGCGCAGGAGACGGAGTTCTTCCTGTTCTCGTTGGAACGCTCCCTGGACGGGGCGCAGGCCCTGCTGACAGCCGGCTGAAGAAGCCTGACGACGGCCTGCGGGGTGGCCCGGAGCAACATGTCCG
>NZ_JBHVYK010000105.1:0-25782 GCF_042880855.1 Streptomyces sp. NPDC058291 | reverse complement strand
GGCCGCCGCCGACGCCGGCACGGAGTCTGCGGACTCGCCCTCGGCCCCGGCGGACGCGGTCTCGGGGGCGGCCGGGGCAAGGGGCTCGTCGCCGCGGATCAGCGCCGCTGCCGTGGCCGGGTCGCCGGCCGACCGCAGCGCGTCGGTGAAGTCGGCGTTCATCAGCTGACGGGCCAGCGACGACAGGATCGTCAGATGGGCGTCGTCCGCGCCTGCGGGGGCGGCGATGAGGAAGACCAGGTCGGCCGGTCCGTCCGCCGCGCCGAAGTCGATCCCGGCGGCGCTGCGCCCGAAGGCGAGCGTCGGCTCGGTGACATGGACGCTCCGGCAGTGCGGGATGCCGATGCCACCGTCGAGACCGGTCGGCATCTGTGCCTCGCGGGCGGCCACGTCGGCGAGGAAGCCCTCCAGGTCGGCCACCCGGCCCAGGGCCGCCATGCGCTCGGCGAGGGATCGCGCCGCGGCTTCCTTCGTTGGGGCGGACAGGTCGAGATCGACCAGGTCCGCGGTGATCATGTCGCTCATCGCGGGCTCCTTCGCACGCGTATCGCCCGGGGCGTGGGGTGATGGGCGGGGGTGGGGACGGGGGGCTGGGTGGAGACGGGGAGGCGGGGGCAGTCGGGGGGTTGGACGGAACGGAGGCCGGGGAGGCCGGGGATCGCGGGGGCGGGACCGGGGAAGCCCTGCCTCCGTGGGGCCGCAGGACGGCGGTTCGGGCCCTGCTTCCCCCGGTCGGCGGAGCGGCTCAGCATGCCCTGCCGCCCGTAGCGGGCGGCGGCCGCCGGGACGGGACGCCGCCGCTTGCCTGCCGGTCCGCCGGGCGGTACGGCGGTCGCCGGTCCGCCGGGCGGGGTGGGTCGTGCGGGTCGTGCGGGTCGTGCGGGTCGTGCGGGAGCCGTCCTCATGACACCGGCTCCTGCAGTTCGCGGTCCACCGGCACCTCGGCCGTCACGGTCACCGCCGCCGGATCCAGGTCGTCCGGAGTGGGCATCACGCTGCCGGGAAGCTGGACGGCGGCCGCGCCGTGCGCGACGGCGGAGGCGAGCGCCGCCGGACCGCTGCCGCCGGCGATGAGGAAGCCGGCGAGTGAGGAGTCGCCCGCGCCCACGTTGCTGCGGACGACGTCGACCCGCGCGCTCCCGAACCAGGTGCCCGTGTCCTCCACGAGCAGCTGGCCGTCGGCGCCCAGGCTCGCGAGCACCGCGCGGGCGCCCATCCCGCGCAGCTCCTCGGCTGCCTTCACCGCGTCGCCCACGGTGGCCAGAGGACGTCCGACGGCCTCCGCGAGCTCCTCGGCGTTCGGCTTCACCACGTCGGGACGCTCGCGCAGGGCTTCGAGGAGCGCCCGCCCGGACGTGTCCAGGGCGATCCGCGCGCCTCCGGCGTGCGCCCGGGCGACCACCTCGGCGTACCAGGACGGCGCGAGCCCGCGGGGCAGGCTGCCGCAGCAGGCGATCCAGTCGGCGCCGCGTGACTGCTCGCGCACCGTCTCCAGGAGCAGTTCCTGCTCCTCGGCGGAGAGTTCGGGACCGGGCGCGTTGATCTTCGTGAGAACGCCGTCGGACTCCGCGAGCGCGATGTTGGAGCGGGTGGCCCCGGCGACCGGGACCGGCGCGACCTCGATGCCCTGCGCGTCCAGCAGATCGGCGACTAGCGCGCCCGGCGCACCGCCCAGGGGCAGGACGGCGACCGTGCGCCGCCCGGCGGCGGCAGCGGCGCGCGAGACGTTCACTCCCTTGCCGCCCGGGTCCATCCGCTCGCCGGTGGCGCGGATGACCTCGCCGCGGTCGAGGGAGGGGACCTCGTAGGTCCGGTCCAGGGACGGGTTGGGGGTGACGGTGAGGATCACGCCCGTGGTGCTCGGGCGGGCGCCGGTGCCGGTCATGCTCGTACCACTTCCGTGCCGCCGCGCTCGATCGCGGCAGCGTCGTCGGGGCTCAGTGCGCTGTCGGTGATCAGCAGGTCGACGTCGCTCAGGTCGCCGAAGCGGGCGAAGTGCTCCTGGCCGTGCTTGGCGGAGTCGGCGAGCAGGACGACCCGGCGGGCGGCGGCGACGGCGGCCCGCTTGACCGCGGCCTCGGCGAGGTCGGGCGTGGTCAGCCCGTGCTCGGCGGAGAACCCGTTGGCGGCGAGGAACAGGACGTCGGCCCGGATCTCGCCGTACGCACGCAGCGCCCAGGCGTCCACGGCGGCGCGCGTCCGATGCCGCACGCGCCCTCCGATGAGATGGAGCTGCATGCCCGGGTGGTCCGCCAGGCGGGCCGCGATGGGCAGGCTGTGGGTGACGACGGTGAGCTCGGCCTCCAGCGGGAGGGCGGCGGCCAGCCGGGCGACCGTCGTGCCGGCGTCCAGGATCATCGTGCCCTCGGCGGGCAGTTCCGTCAGGGCCGCCTTGGCGATGCGGTCCTTCTCGTCGGCGGAGGTGCCCTCGCGTTCGGCGAGGTCCGGTTCGAAGTCGAGGCGGCCGGCCGGGATGGCTCCGCCGTGGACGCGGCGCACCAGGCCCGCCCGGTCGAGGGCCTTCAGGTCGCGGCGGATCGTCTCCGCCGTGACCTGGAACTCCTCGGCCAGCGACAGGACGTCCACCCGTCCGCCGTCACGGGCGAGCCGCAGGATCTCCTGCTGCCGCTCCGGTGCGTACATGTCCGTTCCCCTCCGGCCGATACCAGGTTTATGCCCGAACTTGTGGTTTCGCCACGGAGGCTACGCCCGGAATTCCGGAAAGTAAACAGGTTCGGGCCTCATTCGGGCATGAACGGACTTCGACCTCCACCGGACACGCAAGGCCTCAGGCCACGCAAGGCCCCAGCCAGGACGCAAGGCCTCAGGAGAACGCAAGGCCCCAGCCAGGACGCAAGGCCTCAGGAGAACGCAAGGCGCAGGAGGGGCCCGTCACCACGCGGGTGACGGGCCCCTCCTGCGGGTCCTGCGGGAACGTCCGCGCTCAGCCGACGAGTTCACGCTCCCGGTCCCCGGACGGCGCCGCCTCCGGTGCGTCCTCGGCGCCACCCTCCAGGTGCTGAGCCGGCCGCTTCGGCAGGGCGAACATCAGCAGGAAGATCGCGAACATCACCAGGGCCACCCAGCCCAGGGCGTGCTGGAAGGCGTTCACGAAGGCCGGGCCCACCTCGGACGCGGTCAGCCGGTCGCCGATCTCCCCGAAGAACACGACCGCGACGAGACCCAGACCGAGCGCGTTGCCCATCTGCTGGACGGTGTTGATGAGCCCGGAGGCCGACCCCGCGTGCTCGCGCGGCACCTCCGACAGCACCGCGTCCGTCAGCGGGGCGAAGATCAGCCCCATGCCGGCGCCCATGACGACCAGCGGGAGCGCCATCTGCCAGGGCGCGATGCCCAGCCCGTAGCGCTCGGACTCCCAGATGTAGAGGAGCACACCGACGACCATGGTCAGGGCGCCCGTCTGCAGCACCTTGCGTCCGAAGCGCGGGACCAGTTTCTGCACGGACATCCCCGCGGCCGCCGAGACGGCGATCGAGAAGGGGACCCCGGTCAGACCGGCCCTCATCGGGCTCCAGCCCAGGCCCGTCTGCATGTACAGCGTCCAGACCAGGAAGAACACGCCGAGAGCGATCCCGAAGACGGTCTGCACGGCCACGCCCGCCGCGAAGCTGCGCACCCGGAAGAGGGAAAGCTCGACCAGCGGCGAGCCGTCCCGCGCGCCCTTGCGCCGCTCGTACGCCACCAGCGCCCCGAAGACGCCGAGCGCGCCGACCATCGACACGTACCCCCACACCGGCCAGCCCAGCTCACGTCCGCGGGTGAGCGGGTAGAGCAGCATGAGCAGGCCGAGGGTGACCAGGACGACGCCGACGATGTCCAGCTTCAGCGCCTTCGGCGCCTTCGACTCGGTGATGAAACGGCTGCCGAGGATCAGTCCCGCGATGCCGACGGGCAGGTTGATCAGGAAGATCGGCCGCCACTCCAGTCCGAACAGGTCGCCTTCCGTCAGCAGCGCGCCGAGCAGCGGACCCGAGACGGCGCCCAGTCCCACGATCGCGCCGAACAGCCCGAACACCTTGCCCCGCTCGTGCGCCGGGAAGGTGGCGTGCACGATCGACAGCACCTGCGGGACCATCATCGCCGCCATGCCGCCCTGCAGAATGCGCGAGGCGACCAGCATCTCGGGGTTGGCGGCGAAGCCGCACAGCGCGGAGGCGAGGGTAAAACCGCCGATGCCGAGCAGGAACAGCCGCTTACGGCCGTGGATGTCCCCGAGCCGACCGCCGGTGATGAGCCCGGCGGCGAAGGCGAGCGCGTAACCGGCGGTGATCCACTGGATCTGGCTCCAGGAGGCGCCCGCGTCCTCCCGGATGGAGGGGATGGCGATGTTGACGATCGTGACGTCGACGAGGTCCATGAAGGCCGCGGTCATCACGATGGCGAGCGCGAACCAACGACGCCGGTCGCCCGGGGACGTCGCGGGGGCGGGCGGTGTCTCGGTGGAGGTCTCCGTGGAGGTCATGGTGCGACAGTAGGACCGCAGTAGGTCAGATCATGTCCTACTCGTACGGCATCCTCGGATGCATGACGACGGACACTCCGGCTCGGCTGCTGCAGCTCCTCTCCCTCCTCCAGACGCCCCGCGAGTGGCCCGGCGGCGAGCTCGCCGGCCGCCTCGGAGTGTCCCGCCGCACGGTCCGGCGCGACATCGACCGGCTGCGCGAACTGGGCTACCCCGTGCAGGCCACCATGGGCTCGGACGGCGGCTACCGGCTGGTCGCGGGCAAGGCGATGCCGCCCCTCGTGCTCGACGACGAGGAGGCCGTCGCGATCGCCGTCGGCCTGCGGGCCGGGGCCGGGCACGCGCTGGAGGGCGTCGACGAGGCGTCCGTGCGGGCCCTGGCCAAGCTGGAGCAGGTGCTCCCGGCCAGGCTGCGCCACCGCGTCTCCACCCTCCAGGCCGCCACCACCCCGCTGACCAGCGGGGACGGCGCCAGCATCGCTCCGGAGACGCTGACCGTCATGGCCTCGACGGTGGCCGGCCAGGAGCGGCTGAGGTTCGCCTACCGCGCCAAGGACGGCACGGAGTCGCGCCGCCTGACCGAGCCCTACCGGCTCGTGTCGACGGGCCGGCGCTGGTACCTCGTCGCGTACGACCTCGACCGCCAGGACTGGCGGACGTTCCGGGTCGACCGGGTCCGGGACCCGTTCGCGACCGGCGCGCGGTTCGCTCCACGGGAGCTGCCGACGGGGAACGCGGCGGAGTACCTCCGGCGGTCCATCCACGGCCGCCCGGACGCCCGCGCCTACGCGTACGACGTCACGTTCGAGGCGCCGGCCGACGTCGTGACGGCACGCCTTCCGTCCTGGCTGGGGAAACCGACCCCGAACCGGCCGGACGACGACCAGGACGGCCAGGACGGCCAGGACGGCCAAGACGGCCAAGACGGCCAAGACGGCCAAGACGGCCGGGACGAGGGCCGCGAGCGGGGTTGTCGACTGCGCGGGTCGACCAGCGACCCGGTGGAGTGGGTGGCCCTGCGGCTCGCGACGCTGGGCTGCGAGTTCACGGTCCACGAACCGCGCGAACTGGTCGACTGCGTGAGAGAGCTGGGCGGCCGCCTGCGACGGGCGGCGGTGGGAAGGGCCGAACACGACGCGAGGTGAGCGCGGAGGGGGCGAGTGCCCAGGGGATCAGCGGGGTGCCGAGGAGCCTCGCCCGCCCGGCCCGCCGCGCCTGCCTGCGGCCCACCCGTACGGCGCCTGGCCCGGCCCGTCCCCTTGGCTCGTCTTGTTCTGTTGCTCCGTCCGTTCCGCTGCCCAGGTGAAGTCCCGCAGGGCTCGCAGATTCCCCAGGGCCAGCTCCGCCGGGCCCTGTGGACCCGTGGGCGAGGTGTCCGTCACCGCCCAGCTCTCGACGGCGACCCGGACCGCGGCGCCGGCCACCGCCGCCGTGAAGCGCTCGTACGGCGAGGCGGCGACATTCGGGCCCGGAGCGTCCGAGTGCGGGGCGTCCGAGTCCGGGGCGTCCGAGTGCGGGGCGTCCGCGCCAGCAGCGTCCGAGTCCGGGGCGTCCGGCAGGGCAGCGTCCGAGTCCGGGGCGTCCGGCAGGGCAGCGGGCGCCCGAGTGGTGGAGCCGGGCGACGCGGCGGGACTGGGCGACGCGGTGGGGCCGGGTGACGCGGCCGCGGTGGCCCGTGCGCGTTCCGCCAGGACCTCCGTGAGAGTGGCCTCCGAGGTGTGGCACACCTCGGCCCAGACCTTGCCCAGGGCCGGACTGGCCATGGCCAGCCGGATCAGGGTGCGCACCCACTCCCAGGACGCCGCCGAAACGCCCTGGCCCGGCACGAGGGTGTTCCGTACAGCGTGTTCGAGGGCCTCCGGCACGGTGAGTGCGGTCGGAGCCTCGCGTACTGCTTGCGCCCAGCGTTCGGCGCCCGCCGCGTAGAGGGGGGCGACGGCTTCTTCCTTGGTCGCGAAGTAGCGGTAGAAAGTGCGCGGGGCGATCCCCGCCGCCTGCGCGATGTCCTCGGCGCGGGTGGCCTTCAGGCCCCGGCTCACGAACAGGCCGGCCGCCGCCCGGGCGATCTCCATCCGGGTCGCCGCTTTGCGCCGCTCGGTCAGCGAAGCCGAGGCCGAGGAAGAGGTCGAGCTGATCACCCCGGCAGGCTATGCCCATGTGGCACAATCTGCCATTCGGGCGGGCCACCCCGTGGTTCAGGTACGGGGTGACCCGTCTTCTCGACGTGCCCGCACCCCCCGCCCCTGCGCCGGACGGTCATGTGCGCCCGCAATTCTGACCGAAATCCCCGCCCTTTCGACCTCGGGGACGCAAAGGAGCCGGGCTCCGGCGCCTGGGGGGAGAGGCGCCGAAGCCCGGCTCTGGAGAGTCCCGGCGCCGGGGGGATGTGCGGCGGGACTTGGCTCATGGGGTGTGGTTCGTGGGTTCGGCTCGTGGAGCCTGACTCACGCGGGGCTGAGATCTCGGGGTGGGCTGCAGGGTCCGGCCGATCCGAACTCCCGTGCCCAGAAGTCTTTTTCCCCCGCTTCCCCGATTGAAGCGGCGTTCCCGCGCCATGTTTGCGCGGCTTCCCCCGCCCGGCGCACGCGGGCGGACACCCAGCACCACGCACCACCCCCAGGCCCACCAGCGTCACCCGGGGCGGAGCCGTACCGGACCCGGACCCGGACCGGACCCGGAGCGAGCCCGGATCGAGGTGAGGGAGGCGGGGAGGCGATGGAGGCGAGAGAGGCGAGGCCGGATGCGGGCCGACCGCTTCCCGCTTCTCCCCGGCCGAGCGGTGTTCCTCACCCACCCGGCCGGGGCTCACGCCTCAGACCCGGTCGACCGAGCACCGGGCGCGCGCCCCGGGCCGCGTACGGTCGGTCAGGCCGCCGCCTCGAAGCCCGTGTCGCGGGCCAGCTTCTTCAATTCCAGCAGGGCGTGCTTCTCGATCTGGCGGATGCGTTCCCTCGTCAGGCCGTGTTCCCTGCCGACCTCCGTGAGGGTGCGCTCGCGGCCGTCGTCGATGCCGTACCGCATCTTGATGATGGAGGCCGTGCGCGGGTCCAGGCGGTCGATCAGGCCGTCCAGCTCCTCGCTGCGCAGCAACGTCAGCACCGACTGCTCCGGCGAGACCGCGGAGGTGTCCTCCAGCAGGTCGCCGAACTGCGTCTCGCCCTGGTCGTCGACTGCCATGTTCAACGAGACCGGGTCACGGGCCCAGTCCAGGACGTCCGTGACGCGCTCCGGGGTCGAGCCCAGCTCGGTCGCGATCTCGGCGGGCTCCGGGTCACGGCCGTTCTCACGGTTGAACTCGCGCTGCACACGCCGGATCCGGCCGAGCTCCTCCACCAGGTGGACGGGCAGGCGGATCGTGCGCGACTGGTCCGCTATCGAGCGGGTGATGGCCTGGCGGATCCACCAGGTCGCGTACGTGGAGAACTTGAAGCCCTTGCGGTAGTCGAACTTCTCCACCGCGCGCACCAGGCCCGCGTTGCCCTCCTGGATCAGGTCGAGCAGGGGCAGACCGCTGCGGGGGTAGCGCCGGGCCACCGCGACGACGAGACGGAGGTTGGAACGGATGAAGACGTCCTTGGCCCGCTCGCTCTCGGCGACCAGGGCCTCGAGCTCCTCACGGGAGGCCTGCGCCCTGGACTCCTCGTCGCCGTCGAGGACCTGTTGCGCGAAGACACCCGCCTCGATGATCTGGGACAGCTCGACCTCCTTGGCGGCGTCGAGCAGTGGTGTACGCGCGATCTCGTCGAGATACATGCCGACCAGGTCGCGGTCGGCGATCTCGCCGCCATGGGCGCGAACACTGCGGGCCGCGCTGCTCGTCTCGCCGGAGGCGGACTTGCGGCGGGCGACGGCACGGGTTGCCATGCGTGCTCCCTTGCGATGGTGTTCAGCGGGTGACCCTTCAGACGCCCGGCACTGTCGGAACTTTCGACTCTCCTCGGGTGCCCTGCATCCGATGGAAACAACGACTGGAATCAGGACAGAATTCCCAACCGGCACCCCGATTTTTCTGATCATGCAGTACCCTGTCCGACCACCCGGGGAGGCGTGATGTCGTCGGAACGTACAGCGGTGCAGGTCAGCCCAGGAGTCGAGGCGGACCTCGAAGCTCTCACGAGCCTCTACAACCACTACATACGTGAGACGGCCGTCACATTCGACATGGTGGCCCTCACCCCGGAAGAGCGACGTCCTTGGCTGCTCTCCCACCCTGAAGACGGGCCGTACCGCCTGTTGGTTGCCAGGGAAACGGACTCACAGGACATCCAGGGGACCTCACAGGAAATCCTGGGTTACGCCACTTCCAGCCCGTTCCGGCCGAAGGCCGCCTACTCCACCTCGGTGGAGGTGACGGTCTACGTCGCCCCGCACGCGGGCCGGCGCGGGATCGGCACGCTCCTCTACAAGGCCCTCTTCGAGGCGCTGGCCGGCGAGGATCTGCACCGCGCCTACGCGGGCATCGCGCAACCGAACGAAGCGTCCGCGCGGCTGCACGAACGCTTCGGTTTCCGGCCCGTGGGCACGTATCGCGAGGTGGGCCGCAAGTTCGGCCGCTACTGGGACGTGACCTGGTACGAGAAGGAGCTGTAGCTCCGGCGCGCCGACGGAGGCCGGAACCACGGCTCCCCGCGCGACGGCCGGGCGGTCAGCCGAACTGGACCGACCGCTTGGCCATCCCCATCCAGAAGCCGTCGATCACGGACTTCTGGGCGTCCAGCTCGCCGGACACCTCGGCCGCGCCCATGGTGACGAAGAGCGGGGCGAAGTGCTCGGTTCGCGGGTGGGCGTACCGGCCGGCAGGCGCCTTGTGCAGGAAGTCCAGCAGGCCGTCCCAGTCGCGGGTCTCCAGGGCGCGCCGGCCCCAGTCGTCGAACTCGGACGACCAGGTCGGCACTCCCCCACCGGTGTGCCGCAGTGCGGCCAGGTTGTGGGTGAAGAACCCGGAGCCGACGATGAGGACGCCCTCGTCGCGCAGCGGCGCGAGCCTGCGGCCGATCTCCATCAGCTTCACGGGGTCCAGGGTCGGCATGGACACCTGCAGGACCGGGATGTCGGCGGCCGGGAACATCTCGACGAGCGGGACGTAGGCGCCGTGATCGAGGCCGCGGTCGGGGATGTCCTGTACGGGGGTGCCCGGAGCGCGCAGCAGCTTGCGCACGCTCGCGGCGAGCTCGGGCGCGCCCGGGGCGTCGTACTTCACCGAGTAGTAGTGCTCGGGGAAGCCCCAGAAGTCGTAGACCAGGGGGACGGGGTCGACCGCGCCGAGGGCCAGCGGGGCCTCCTCCCAGTGGGCGGAGACCATGAGGATCGCCTTGGGGCGGGGCAGGTCGGCGGACCAGGCGGCGAGTTCACCGGGCCAGATCGGGTCGTCGGCGAGCGGCGGGGCGCCATGGCTGAGGTAGAGCGCGGGCATGCGCTCCTGGGGGCGGGAGCGGTCCTGGGTGGCGGCGGACATGACGGCGACTCCTTCCGGGACCTCGGCCCCTGGTACGGGCGCTCGGGACGCTCCGATCGCTCCCGACCCTTCCGTGACGTTGATTGAAATCTAAAACGTCAACACCCGCGAGCATATTCCAGGGTTGTTTAAACTTCAAGGAGCGGCCGTCTACAGTGGGATACATGAAGACGGCATCCACATCCGCTGAAGAGCCCCGCTGGCTCACCGCCGAGGAGCAGCTCATCTGGCGCTCCTACGTACACGCCACCACCCTGCTGGAGGACCACATGGACCGCCAGCTCCAGCGGGACGCGGGTATGCCGCACGTCTACTACGGCCTTCTGGTCAAGCTGGCCGAGTGCCCGCAGCAGCGCCTGCGGATGACCGAGCTCGCCATGCACGCGAAGATCACCCGCTCCCGCCTCTCGCACGCGATCGCCCGGCTGGAGAAGAACGGCTGGGTGCGCCGGGAGGACTGCCCCTCGGACAAGCGCGGCCAGTTCGCCGTGCTCACCGACCAGGGCCTGGAGGTGCTCAAGCGCGCCGCGCCGGGCCATGTCGCCGTCGTCCGCAACGCCGTGTTCGACCGGCTCAGCCCGGAACAGCAGAAGTCCCTCGGCGAGATCATGAAGATCGTCGCCGAGGGACTCCAGCCGGACGAGGCGGGCGCGGACCTGCCCTGGCTGCGCTAGGGCCTGTCGTTCGGCTCAGTCCGCGGACGCGAGCCTTGTCACGCGCATCTGCGGCGTTGTCGCCGGGCTCCGGGTCCGCGGACCCGGAGCCCGGCTCGCGGGTCCGCGACGTTCGGCAGACCCTGGCCGGCCCGCACCCTGAGGCCGCTTACCGAAGGGCCGAAGGCCTGCCGGGCGGGGCCACGCGGGTCGCGCGCCTCGCCCGGCAGGCCGGGGTCGTACGGGTCAGTGGACCATCACCGGGACGGCGTCCTCGGCGTCCTCCGCCCCCGAGCTCGCGACCGCGCTCATGTCCGGCTTGCCGGCGTTGATGAGCGTCAGGGCGATCGCGGCGGCGGCGACCAGGATGCCCACGGCGAACCAGATCGCGCTGGTGTAGCCGTGCACCATGCCCTCGAGCTGCACCAGCTGCTGCTGCGGCTTGGAGGCGGCGCCGGCGACGTGGTCCTTGATGTACGACGTCGTCGCGGACGCGGCGATCGTGTTCAGCAGGGCGGTGCCGATCGCGCCGCCCACCTGCTGCGAGGTGTTGACCATCGCGGAGGCGACACCGGCGTCCCGCGGCTCGACGCCCAGGGTGGCCATGGACATGGCCGGCATGAACGCCGTGCCCATGCCGAGGCCGAGCAGCAGCATTCCGGGCAGCAGCACGGCCGCGTAGGAGGTGTCGATCTCCAGCTGGGTCAGCAGCAGCATGCCGAGCGCGGCGACCAGGAAGCCGGGGCCCATGAGCAGGCGCGGAGGCACCCGGGTCATCAGGCGGGTACCGATCTGGGTGGAGCCGGTGATCATGCCCGCGATCATCGGGAGGAAGGCGAAACCGGTCTTGACCGGCGAGAAGCCCTTCACGATCTGCAGGTAGTAGGTCAGGAAGAGGAACAGACCGAACATCGCGATGATCGCGAGACCGAGGGAGAGGTAGACACCGCCGCGGTTGCGCTCGGTGATCACGCGCAGCGGCAGCAGCGGGGCCTTGACCTTCGACTCGACGATCACGAAGGCGGCCAGCAGGACGGCGGCCGCGACGAACATGCCGACGGTCACCGAGTCGCTCCAGCCCTCGGACTCGGCGCGGGTGAAGCCGTAGACCAGCGCGACCAGACCCAGGGTGGAGAGGATGACGCCCGGGATGTCGAGGGGCGAGCGGTTGCGGCCGCCCTCGGGCTCACGGATGACGAAGTAGGCGCCGGCCGCGGCGACGATCGCGAACGGGATGTTCACGAAGAACGTCCAGCGCCAGTCCAGGTACTCGGTGAGGAAGCCGCCGAGGATCAGGCCCACGGCGCCGCCGCCGCCGGCGATCGCGCCGTAGATGCCGAACGCCTTGGCGCGCTCCTTGGCGTCCGTGAACATGACGGCGAGGAGGGAGAGCGCGGCGGGCGCGAGCAGCGCGCCGAACGCGCCCTGCAGCGCGCGGGCGCCGAACATCATCGCCTCGTTGGCGGCCGCGCCACCGAGCGCGGAGGCCGCGGCGAAGCCGCCCAGGCCGACGACGAAGGCGCGCTTGCGGCCCCACAGGTCGGCTATCCGGCCGCCGAACAGCAGCAGACCGCCGAAGGCGAGGGCGTAGGCGGTGACGATCCACTGCCGGTTGCCGTCGGAGATGCCCAGGTCCTGCTGGGCGGAGGGCATCGCGATGTTCACGATGGTGGCGTCGAGGACGACCATCAGCTGGGCGAGGGCGATGAAGGCCAGCGCTTTCCAGCGGTTGGCGTCCGGGACGCCTGCCCTGCCGGGGGCCGGGGCCTTCTGGGCTGTTTCAGACATGGGGATACCCGCTTCGGTACTTCGTGACGGAAAAAGAAGGTGAAAACGACGGAAGGTGAAAACGACGCAAGACGCGAGCGAAGACGAGGAACGACGGACGAAAAAGGGCGGAGGTTGCCGGAGGACTCCGCGCGCGACGAAGAGCGACGAAGAGCGACGAAAGACGATGAAGGACGAAGAAAACGATCGACGGCTGACAGGCGAACGGCGGCGGCTCGTCCTCGCTGACGGCCGATGCGATCGACGTACGGGGTGACTGCTGCGGTTCTGCGAACTAATCGCTCAAGGACCAGCCGCTCAGGACTGGCGCAGGTCCTCCATGGTCACGGCGGTTCCTTGGAGCACGGAGGGGGCCGGAGCCCGCAGTCCGTCCAGGAACAGCTGCAGGTGGCGGTGGATGAAGCGGTCGACGCTCAGGCAGGCGGTGCCGGCCGGGGGCCGGCTGAGCTGGGCCACCACGATCATCAGGTCGCCCACGCCGACGTCGGGCCTCAGCTGCCCGGCCGCCTTCGCGCGGTCCATGACCTCCTCGATGATCCGCTCGACTCGTTCGCGGGCGGCTTCGAGGTCGGGGTGGTGCTCGTCGAACGTGCTGGAGACCATCGGGCACAGCGCGCTGATCCGCTCGTCGGCGGAGGCGTGCACGAATCGCTCCAGCGCCCCGAACGCGTCACCGGTCTCGGCGAGGGCGACCTGTCCGGCCCGGACCGTACGGTCCAGCACCGAGCAGACGACCTCACGGACCAGCGCGTCCCGGTCGGGGAAGTTGCGGTACACCGTGGCGTTGCCGACGCCGGCCCGGCGAGCGATCTCGTCGAGCGGCACCTCGGGGCCGAACTCGGTGAACATCTCCCGGGCGGCGCTGACGATCCGCTCCCGGTTGCGCAGGGCGTCGGCGCGGGGCCGGGTCGCCTTGCGC
Organism: Streptomyces sp. NPDC058291; assembly: GCF_042880855.1. Classification (NCBI taxonomy): domain Bacteria; kingdom Bacillati; phylum Actinomycetota; class Actinomycetes; order Kitasatosporales; family Streptomycetaceae; genus Streptomyces; species Streptomyces sp. NPDC058291. The sequence continues at coordinate 12,484 of NZ_JBHVYK010000105.1, read as the reverse complement.
TCTGCGGGAATCGCGGTCGCGGTCTGCACGGCGTACTCCTGACTGAGGCTCTGAGCCCGACTCAGCTGACCAGTCCGGCTTCGACACGAATCCGGTGGGAGCGAGTCCGACTCGGGACTGAGATGCGATCCGGGGAGCGAGTCCCCGTTTCACTCGGACACATGGCTAAACGGGGAAGGCGTCCCCGGTTATTTCCCGGATCCAGAACTTTCTTCCTGTGACCTGGGTCACACGACCGCGGATGGCGTCGACACCCTGCCGGACGGGGCGCGCGGCCTGCGCGTTCGCACTGTCGAGGGCCGCAGGAGACCCGTGAGCGGACCGGCGGTCCGTGAGTCGACCGGCGGTCCGTGATTCGACCGGCGGTCCGTGAATCGACCGGCGGTCCGTGAGTCGACCGGCGGCCGGCCGGCGACGGACGAGCGCTGATGCGCGAGTCATGCGCGTGGGCGTCGACGCGGGGACGCCGCCAAGGGACGGGGGACGCCTACGGGTGGGCGCATGCGGGATGGACGCCTGGCGGGTGGGCTCCTGCGGCCAGGCGCCTCCGGGTGGGCACCTCCGGTTGGGCACCTCCGGTTGGGCGCCAACGGACTGCTGCCGACGGGCCGGTGGCGAGGGCCGCAGGCGTCAGCCGGTGGCGAGGGCCGCAGGCGCCAGCCGGCGGCGAGGGCCGCAGGCGCCAGCCGGCGCCGAGGGCCGCAGGCGCCAGCCGGCGGCGAGGGCCGTACCGGCCGGTAATCCACGATCGGTCCGCTCCAGCGCGCGACCGCGTGCGGCTCGACACAGGGTGTTCGAGAGGGTGCAGCCGGTGATCGGTGGCTGCCTGGAGCGAAAGGCCCCTGCATGCAGCCGCAGCCCGTGCGCACCGCCCGGGACCCCCTGAGCCGTCGGATACGCCCGAGTCGCGTCGCCGCCCTCGCCTCCGTCACCGTCCTCACGCTGGCGGTCAGCACATCGGCGGGCACGGGCCACCGCATGCCGGTCCCCGGCTCGACGACCGCCGGCGCCGGGCCCGTCGCGCCGGCCCGCACCACCGCCCTCTCCCCTTGCATGATCAACGCCGGCACGGCCGTCCAGATGTCCGAAGGGCTGCCCACGCCGGGCGGCTACTCCCGCTCCACCGGCACCGTCCGCGCCCTCACCCTGATGATCGACTTCTCGGACGCGCCCGGCCGGGGCAGCGCCCTCAGCCGCTACGGCGAGTTCTTCCCGCAGACCGAGGAATGGTTCCGCACGGCGTCCTACGGCCGCCTCGACTACCACGCCGAGACCCCGATCCGGCACTGGCTGCGCATGCCGAAGCCGTTCCACGCCTACGGCATAGAACGCGGCGCCCCCTTCGACCCCGGCTACCGCGAACTCGTCCAGGACATCGTGTCCGCCGCCGACCCGACGGTCGACTTCCGCGCGTACGACCTCCTCAACGTGCTGGTCACCCCCAACGCCGGGCCCTCCGCGCTGGACACGGTCCTGTCGGTGACGTTCGCCGGCAACGTGGAGGCCCCGGTCGCCGACGGGGTCGCGGTGGCGAACGCGTCCTTCGTCTACTCCCGTCAGGACGACGGCTCCGGCTCCTACGACCGCACCGGCTACCGGGTCCTCCCGCATGAGAACGGCCACGTCTTCGGCCTGCCCGACCTCTACACCCAGGAGGGCGGCGGCGCCGTCGGCCACTGGGACATCATGAGCGAGGACTGGGGGGCCAACAACGACCTGCTCGGCTGGCACAAGTGGAAACTGGGCTGGCTGGACGCCACCCAGGTCGCCTGCGCGGCGACGCCGGGGGCCAGGGACTACACCCTGACCCCCCTCTCGCGCGCGGGCGGCCCGAAACTGGTCTTCGTCCCGATCGGCGACCGCACCGGCTACGCCGTCGAACTGCGCACCCGCGGCGGCAACGACGAGAACGTGTGCCGCCCTGGCGTCCTCGTCTACAAGGTCGACGCCGACGTCGACACCGGCATGGGACCGGTGACCGTCTACGACTCCCGCACCGACAGCGGTGGCTGCACCCGCAGCCCCAACGTCCACGCGGAACTCTCCGACGCGCCCTTCACCCCGGGCGAGACATTCGAGGACCCCAAGAGGGGCATCCGCATCACGGTCGCCGCAGCGGACCTGCAGGGGAACTACCGGGTGCGGGTGACGCGCAGCCGGCGGAGCTAGCGCGCGGCTGCGCCATGACGGACGACGGCCGGCGCCGGCGTCCGGACGACGGGCTCGGCGGTGGCCGAGCGGACCGCGGACGGGAGCACCCCCGTTACGGTGTCCGTGAGAAGGACCAGTCGGACGGGACGGACCAGATGGACGAGGCCGAGGAGATCGACGGGGTCTACCGGGTCTACGGTCTCGGCGCGGTCGACGAGTTCCACAGGAACCCTAGAACCCAGAGAACCCCGAGAGCCTGGAAGCCCCGCCGCCTCCACGAGGTCGACGAGGTCGACGGGATCCAGGAGGCTCCAGAGGTCGACGGGATCCAGGAGGTCCATAGGGCCATGAGGTCCACGGGATCCACGGGATCCACGACGGGGAGCACAAGCCGCTGATGCCACCGCCCGACTCCACCCCGACGCCGTCGACGCAGCCGCCGTCGACGCAGGCGCCGTCCGCCCGCGCGGCGTCCGCGGCCGCCGCCCCGACGACGACCGGCGTCGCCCGGACGCCCCCCGCCGAGGCCGTGGCCCCGCTGGTGCGCGGCGTCGCCGTGCTGCACCGGCTCACCGAGGCGAACGGCGTGCTGAGTCTGAGCGCACTCGAACGCGCCACGGGCCTGGCGCGCTCCACCGTGGACCGGATCGTCGCCACCCTCGCCCGCATGGGATACGTCCGCCTGGACGGCCGGGACGCGACCCTGACGCCCCGCGTGATGGAGCTCGGCAACGCCTACCTGGCCGCCCTGCGGCTGCCCGCCCTGCTGTCCGCGCGCGCGGACGCGCTGGCCGACGAACTCGACGAGTCCGTGTCCCTGGCGGTCGCCGACCGCGACGGCATCCGCTTCATCCACCAGGCGACCCGCCGCCGCGCGATGTCCCTGAGCTTCCGCATCGGCGACCTGCTCCCGGCCGAACGCACCGCGCCCGGCCCGCTGTTCGCGACGGAGTGGACGCCCGAGGAATGGCAGGCCTGGCGCACCCGCCACCGCAGGGACCCGCGGAATCGCGACTTCCCCACGGTCCCGCCCGCCCCGTCGACTCCACTGACCCTCCCCACGCCGACGACCCCGACAACCCGGGAAGCACCGGTTGCCGACGCGCCGGACGGCCCGGACGGCACAGACGGCACAGACGACACCGCGGCCGTCGACTTCGCACGAAGGACGACAGAAGCCGCCTCCGCGACCTACGCCCTGGACGACCAACTGATCGAACCGGGCCTGGTGGCCGTCTCCGTCCCCGTAAGGGACCCCCGCACCGCGCGGATCGCGTGCGTGGCGAGCGTCGTCAGCCACACGAGCCGCCACACGGCGGCCGACCTGCGCGACACGCTGCTCCCCCGGCTGCGGACGGCCGTCGCGGCGATGGAGGAGGACCTGCGCCGCGCGTCGCCCCCCGAGCCCGGCCCGCCGCGCCGCGGTCTGGCGGTCTGGACGGGAGCCTCGAAGCAGGAACTGGGCCGCGAGTTCGTCGAGTCCCTGGCCCGCGGCCTGACCGTCCTGACGGCGTTCGGGGAGGGCAGGGCGGAGCTGACCCTGGCGGAGGTCGCGCAGGCGACCGGCCTGGCGCGGGCGACGGCCCGCCGGGCGCTGATCACGTACGAGCACCTGGGCCTGCTGACCCCGACCGGCCCCGCAGCCGAGGGACGGGCACCCCGCACGTTCACCCTCACCCCCCGCGTCCTCTCCCTCGGCTTCCCGCCCCTGTCCCGCACGTCCCTCCCCCGGATCGCGACCCCGCACCTGCGGACCCTGACGGACGCCGTCCAGGAGACGACGTCCCTGGCCGTGCTGACCGAGTCGGGCGACGAGATCCAGTACACGGCCCGGGCGACCGCGCACCACGTCATGAGCGTGGACGTACGGGTCGGCACACGGCTCCCGGCCCGCAAGACGGCAACAGGCCGCCTCCTGCTGTCAGCACCCGCGGACCCGACCCCGGCCCCGGCCTCCACCCCCGCCCCGTACACCTGGCTGGACGAAGAACTGGAGCAGGGCGTGCGCGCGATCGCGGTCCCGATCCGCGACCGGACGGGCCGCGTGGTCGCCGCCCTGAGCGCGGCCGCCCACGTAGCCCGCCGCACGACGGAGGAGTGCGTCCACGACATACTCCCCGCCCTCAGATCGACCGCCTCCCACATCGAGACAGACCTCCACACAGCGTCCCGCTTCACCCAGGTCCCCCTGACCTGACCCCCCACCCCCACACCCCCAGATCCGGTACGCTGACGCCAGTGACCCCCAGGGGCCACCACCCCGCCTTCGTAGCTCAGGGGATAGAGCACCGCTCTCCTAAAGCGGGTGTCGCAGGTTCGAATCCTGCCGGGGGCACAGACAGAAGGGCCAGCTAGGAGCATGCTCCTAGCTGGCCTTCGTCACTCACCTAGGAACGTTCCTAGGTGCTGACATCCACTTCTGACATCAACGAGCGCGATCACCCACGACCGGGACGCCTCTTGAGCAGCCGATCCATGTGGCTGATGGCCTCGCGCTGGGTGTCTTGCACGACGTGCGTGTACACGTCCATGGTGATGCTGATCTGGCTGTGCCCGAGAATCTCCATCACGACGCGGGGAGCAACCCCAGCAGCGGTGAGCAGCGTGGCGCACCCGTGCCGGGCGTCGTGCAGCCGGATCACGCGGAGGCCGGCGGACTCGGCGACCCGGGTGAAGGAGCGGTACACATTGCGCGGCTCGACCGGACGGCCGTTCCGGGTGGCGAAGACGTAGCCACCGTCATCCCACGACTCCCCCACGCGCTGCCTGGCAGCCACCTGCCGCATCCGGTGCCACCGCAGCGGAGCGATGCACATGGCCGGGAGCGGAAGGGCACGGTTGCGGCGGTTCTTGGTGTCGTCGTCGTAGAGGACCCCACGCCGTCGCTGGGTCTGCTGGCGGACGTACAGGACGCGCTTGTCCAGGTCCACGTCAGTCCAGCGCAGACCGACGAGTTCACCCCGGCGCAGCCCCATTGCGATGGCGAGCACGAACGCCGCGTACAGCGGGTCCTTCCGGGAGGCGGCGAGGAAGTCCAACGTCTCGTCGAGCGTCCAGGGACTCAGCTCACGCGACGAGGCCCGGGGCGGTTCGACGAGGCCCGCGACGTTCCGCGCTATCAGCTCTTCCCGGCAGGCAGCGGACAGCGCCGTCCGCAGCACCCGGTGCGACTCCTTGGCCGTGGCCGCTGTCGTCCTGTTCTCCAGCTGGGTCAGGAAGCGCCGGACGTCGGCGACGCTGAGGGATTCGAGCCGCTTGGAGCCGAGCATGGGCACGAGGTAGAGCCTGACGTGCGCCTCGTACTTGTCGTACGTGCTGAGCTTCCGGCGAGGCTTGACGATGTTGTCCAACCAGTAGGGCAGCCAGTCGGAGAGCTTGGCCGACTTGGTGGGCACGGGCACGCCCTGGTCGACTTTGGTGAGCAGCTCACGGCGCTTGGTGTCGCACTCGGCCCACGTCTTGCCGTAGGCGAACTTGCGGGCGCGCGTGCCATCCGGCTGGAGCACGTAGACCGCGCAGTGAAAGCGGCCGTCCTTGCGCTTGGTGATGGTGCCGGCGCCGTTCGGGTTGCGCTTGCGCTGACCGGCCATCAGGCAGCCTCCTCGATCTGGCCGAGGACGAAGTCCATGACGGCGTGGGCAGGGATGCGGCGGGCGCCGTCGATCTTGATGGAGGCGAGGCGGTGCGATCGGATGAGGTCGTAGACCTTGGAACGCCCGAGCTTGAGCCGGGCCATGACCTCCGGCACGGTCAGGAGTTCGGCGGTAGCGGTGGCCGTGGCAGTGGTCATGCTGTGGTTCCCTCCTCGGTGAAGCTGTCACGCAGGGCGTCGCGGGCGGTCTCGCGGTTGGTCTGAAGGTCGCGGGCGATGGTGGCGGCGAGGGCGGCTTCGCCAGGGGTGTGGCCGTGGCCGGCGTACTGCCAGTCGGTCAGGACGAGGACGGTGTCCGGCTCGCGGTCCTCGAGGCCGAGGGCGGACGCCTCTTGAGCGGCGCGGAAGTCGGCGCGTTCCTGGCGGAGGGCGCCGAGGGTGGTGGAGTAGGCGCGAGACTTGGACGAGAAGTGCCCGCGGAAGCCGAGCATGTGCGCCCAGGCCCAGAGGCGTCGGTCCGGGTACAGGGCGTCGAGGTCGCGGCAGGCGGTGATGAGCCGCCGGGTGTGGTCGGGGACGCCGTGGCGGTGGAGTTCGGAGAGCTCGCCGATGCGGCGGTCGAGAGTGCCGGTGTTCTCGGCGGCTTTGGTGGCGTACTTGGCAACGTAGGAGGCGACGGCCTGTTCCGTGATGTCGGAGCCGTCCCCGAAGGCCTTGACCGGGCGGACGTCGAGCTGTCGGCCCCAGCGGAACGTCCGGGCGGGTTGATCGGCGGCGGCCGGGACGGAGACCGAGGTGTAGGAGTGCGCGGCGGCGGCCCGTACCGCGTCCGTGAGCACGTCGACCGTGGCCCAGGCGGGCGGCGGGGTGCCGGGTCCGTCGGGGCCGTCGAGGCGTACGACTGCGTGGAAGTGAAGGGCTCCGCGCTTCTGGAACTCGGCCACCTTGCCGTACGAGACGCGCAGGTGGTCGGCGAGTTCCCGGCGGGCCAGGCCGCCGCGGGCAGCGAGTTCGCGGCGGAGCCGGGTGGTGAAGCGCTGCCAGAGCTGTCCGGCGTGGTTGTTGAACAGGACGGCGCCCGCGTAGTCGTAGGCGTCCGGGTCGAGGGCGGTGCCCAGCTCCGGGGCGTCGGACGCGTGCCGGTCGCCGCAGCGGCAGGGGCCGCCGTGATCGGGCCGGTTGTGGACCGGGCCGAAGGAGGGAGCCGTGAGCGTGACGAAGACGCGCGGGTGATCGCGGACGGTGGCGGGGATGTCGCGGCGGTCGTCCCCGGCGAGGCCGGCGCGGATGAGGTGGTAGGTGTCGCCCGCGTAGGTCCAGGCGCAGGACGGGCAGCGGGAGGCCCGGCGGTTGCCGCAGGCGAGGCGGAGGCGTCCGCCCGGTTCGTTCTCGGTGGAGTAGTGGTGCAGCGTCTCGCCGGTGGTCTTGTCCTTGGTGAGCGTCCAGCCGGTCAGGTGGATCGGGTCGGAGCAGCCGCCGGTACGGCGGATCTGGTCCTCCCAGCGGGTGTAGTCGGAGGCCGAGGCCACCCGGAGGACGTCGCCGAGGGTGATCGGGTCGAGCGGGTGGGCGGACGTTGCCACCTTGGGTGTCGTGGGTGAGGCCCGGTGGGCCATGCTGGGGTTTCCTTCCGATTGCGAGATCGATCGGTGGGGACGGCTCCCGGGCGGCGGATGCTTGGCGGTATCGAGGCCGCCCGGGGGCCGGTCAGCGGCGTTTGGCGTCGGCGGTGACCAGGGAGCGCAGGACGACGGCGCAGACGGCGACCGATGCGCCGGTGACGGCGACGGCCAGGAGCATCGAGACCAGGACGGCGCCGACGACCAAGACGACGGCGGTGCCGGCGCCGACGAGGGCGAGGGCGGCGCCGGGGGTGAGCTGGACCGTCGGGCGGGTCGACGCGGCCGGGGCTACGGGCGCCGACGGCGGGACCGGGACGCCCGGGGTGACGGTGGTCGGCTCGACGACGGCGGGCGGGGTGACGAGCCCGGTCGGCGTGGGCATGGTGGGGATCTTCGGGCGGAGCATGGCAGGGCTCCCTACTTGGTGATGGCGGTGTCGATGACGGGGGCGAGGAGGCTGTCAGCGATGAGGTAGCCACCGAGGAGCAGCACCAGGACCAGCCAGAACGGCGGGCGGAAGAGCTTGCAGCCGAGGTAGCCGACGGCGGCGAGGGCGAACCAGAGGGGGACCTGCATGGCGGTGTCTCCTAGCGGACGCGGCAGCGGTGGGTGCGGGCGGCGAGCTGGGCGGCGCTCTGGCTGGAGTAGTCGGCGGACCAGCCGCAGCGGTCGGCGGTGCAGACGGCGGCGTGCGCGGTGTGGCCGTGGCGGTCGCGGTGGGTGCCGATCTGCACGGGGCCGATGCGCATCACGGAGTGGAAGTGGTCGCGGGCGGGCATGGCGGTCAGTCCTTCCGGGTGGTGGTGGGGTCGGGGAAGGTGGCGCGGATGGCGGCGGCGGTGGCCGGGCTGGTGGTGCGCTGGGCGGCTTCCTCGGCGAGCAGGTGGGCGAGGTAGGGCCGGTCGGCGGCGGTCATCTCGCGGGCGCTGTCGAGGTAGTCGGCGGCGGTCAGGTCGGCGGGGTCGCAGGTCATCGGTCTGCCTTTCTTGCCGGTCAGATGAGCTGGGCGGCGATGGCATCGGCGAGGTGGGGCGGGACGCCGAGGCGGGCGCGCAGGGTGTCGGTGTCGATCGGGGCGCCGGTGCGGTCGCGGTAGTCGGCGGCGACCTTGCGGGCGTGGTCAACGAGGACGGCGGGAACCGCGGGCGTCAGGTCGGCGGGCGGAAGCGCCGACGCTTCCTCCACCGGGGCCGGGGCCGGGGTGGGCTCCGGGTCCGGCACGAGGTCGGGGGCTGGTTCCCGGTCGTCGGCGCGGTCGGGTTCGGGGGCCGGGGCGGGTGCCGGCGGAGTGGCTGTGCGGTGCTCGGCGGAGTGGGCGAGGAGGGTGCCGCCGAGGAAGGCGAGCGCGGGCCATCCGGCGATGCCCAGGCGCAGCAGGGCGGGCGGGTCGGCCAGGTCGAGGAATCCGGCGGTGGCGACGTTGGCGCCGAGGGACGCGAACAGGGCGATGAGGAACCAGCACCAGGCCAGCCGGGACGGCCCCTCACTGCGCAGGCGTCGCCAGGCGGCGACCAGGAGCAGGTCCACCGAGACCGGGTAGGCCCAGGCCTTCCAGCCGTCCTGTCCGGCAGCGGCGGCCAGGTCGTGCAGGTGGGCGAAGGACAGCGCCCCGGCGATGACGGCCTGGACCAGGACGGCGTCGACGCGCAGGCCGTGACGGGCGGCCATCAGGACTCCTCCCCGGTCGGCGGCTCGGGGAGCGAGGCGGCCAGAGAGGGGCTGACGGCGTCGACGAAGTCGAGGTCGGCGCCGCTGGTGTCGGCGTAGAGGGCGAGCTGGCCGAGCAGCAGGACGGTGCGGGCGAAGTCCTCGCAGTCGGGGCACATGACGCGGGTTCTCCCTTCATCAGGCATGGCAGGGGCAGGGACTTGGCGCGAGGGACGGTCGCGCCGGCCGATGGGACGAGCGAGAGATCAGGCGGTGGCCGGAGAAGGCTTGGCCGACGGCACGGGAGCGGCGGCGGGTCCGGCGAGGGCGGGCCGGAACGGTGCCAGTTCGGGCAGAGCCGGGGTGCGGTCGGCGTGCCGGTTGCAGAGGTTCACGGCCTGGCGGAGCGAGGTGTGCGGAGCCCGGATGCGGTGCCAGCCGCCGGAGGAGTCACCCGCAATCGCGATCCCCCGCATCTCGGCCGGAATCTGGATGGCGGCAAGGACGGCGTCCGGGGAGATGTCGCCGAAGGCCATGTTGGCGCTGGTCTCGTCGTTGACGCGGTGGGCGGTGCGGCCGGTGAGCTGGGCGCGGAGCATGGTGATGCCCTTGCCGAGTTCGGAGCCGAAGCGCTGCCCGCAGATCTCCAGGTAGATGCCGGCCGCGCGACCGAGCTGGGCGAGGCGGACCAGCGCGGTGATGATCCGGTCCCGCCGCTTCTCCTCCTCCTTGCTCGCGAACAGGGCCAGTTCGGCGACCTCGTCGACCAGGACCACGACCGGAACGGGCCGCAGATGGTCGGGCAGGTCCCAGATGTCGGCGGCGATCTCCGCGTCCGGCACGTCGACCGTGATCCGCTGCTGGGCACGGATGAGCTGATAGACGTCTGCCATCCGAGTCACGAGCGCGTCGAGCAGTTCGGCGGCGGTGTCGGGATTGTCGGCCAGCGCGGAGAACCGGCGGGCCAGCGGGAACAACTCGACCCCCTGTTTGCAGTCGATGCCGACCAGGGCGACATCCATGGGGGCGAGTCCGACGACCAGGTTGCGCTGATAGACGGACTTGCCGGATTCCGTGGCGCCGAGGGTAAGGGCGTGCGGGACGGCGCGGTAGTCGCGGTAGTGCACCGAGCCGTCCTGCCTCAGGGCGACGGGAACCCGCATGGGCCGGGTCTCGGTCGTGGCGGGCATCTGCACCCGCTTGAGGACGTCGTAGCCGGTCATCCGCACTTCCACCACGCCGGACCGCAGTTCACGCGAGGTGACGCCGTACATCGAGAAGGAGTGGCGCAGCCGGTCCGAGGCGGCTGCGACGTCGAAGGCGTCTTGTCCGGGGCGCAGCTTGAGCCGTAGGACCAGGCCGGTGCGAGTCGGCCGCAGCCGCAGGATGCGCGGTGGACAGGATTCCGGCATAGGGCGTTTGGTGGCCCGTGCCAGGGCGAGCCGCCATCTCGCGGGCGGTACGGTCAGCCCGCAGGCGTCCATTACGGAGCCGTACCGGACCAGAACCCGCAGCGTGGCCAGGATGATCCCGAAGGCCAGCCAGTACCAGGCGGGACGCCGCCACCGCAGGAGACCCGCGGCGGCGACGACCAGCACCAGAGCGCCCGTGAAGCCGGTCATGATCAGGCCGCCTTCGGCCCTGCGGCGGCGTTGACGTTAGCGAGCGAGGTGACCGCGACCGCACGGAACGCGATGCCGTGCCGCTTCTGACCGTTGAAGTCGTTCTCCCACGGCCGGGCAACCAGGCCGGTGAGCGCGACCGGCGTGCCCATGGCCAGCTCACCGCTGATCCCGGGCTCCGGGACGGTGATGGACAGGATCTCCACCTCCTCGTTCGCCGCGAACATCACGTCGACCGTCATCAGCTTCGCGCCGGACTCGATGTCCATGGCGATCTCGCCCGTGCGGCGGTCCTTGACCTTGGGCTGCGGAGTCTTGGCGACCATCACGATCGCGGCGGAGGTGTCGACGGGAATCTGACGCATAGCAGAGCACTCCTCTATAGATGCTGAACTTCGCCACTCATGTACATGAGTGACATAAAGAAGAGTGCATGACTCCTGTACATGAGTCAACCCGCCGCGAAGAAGAACTCGCGACGGGCTGTAGGAAGTTGAGTGAGCGTCAGTCGTCGGCAGGGATGCGGTACTCGAAAACGAACTGATCAGCGGCCATGAGCGTGTCGCACACCTCGACCACGAGACCCGCGGCCGTACGGGCCTCCCGGATCAGGTGAATTACGGCAGCACCCGGGCTCAGCGCAAGCTCCGAGGCTTCCGCCTTCGAGGCCGGCCGCGCTTGCAGCGTCTCGACGAACTCCGCGAACTCATGTCCGTGATCTTCGAGCCGGGCGTAGATGCCACCACCACCGGGGTTCTCGGCGAACAGCTCCGGGATCTCCTTCACGACGTCCCACGGCAGGTAGGACGTGGCGGTCTCGACCGGAACGCCGTTGCGGAAGTAGAGGCGCCGACGGGCCAGCACCTGCGTGCCGGCGGGGACGCCCAGCCGCTGGGCGGCATCCTCGGGAGCCTCCATAGGCCCGATGTAGAGGACGCTGACCTTTGCGGTGGCGCCGGACTGGGTGGACTCCGCGAGGTAGGCCGCCTGCCCTCCCTGCCTGAGCGAGCGCCGGAAGCGATCGGAGGAGCGGTGCCGCACAGGAGGCCGGTTCTTCACGATCGAGCCCTTGCCGTGCCGGGTCTCGACGAGTCCACTCGCCCGCACCTCGGCCATGGCCTTACGGATGGTCCCGCCAGACACGCCGTAGCGATCCACCAGCTCGGATTCACTCGGCACCATGTCGCCAGGCTTCAGAACCCCCGCCCGGATCTGCTGCACGATCTCTTCCGCGATCTGCACGTACCGAGGCCCGGCCGTGCCCCCTCCAGCAGCAGTTCCCATAGTCCTTCTCTGCCTCCTAAGCTCCTCTACATGAGTCAACCACAGGAAGCGACACCGCCTCCCCTGCACTCCGTGTCCGTAGCCGGAGTGGTGGTGCGCGAGGACGGCCGCCTCCTGGCGATCCGCCGAGCCGACAACGGCACCTGGGAGCTCCCTGGCGGCATCCTCGAACTCGACGAGGCTCCGGAGGCCGGCGTCACTCGCGAGGTCCTGGAGGAGACAGGCATCCACGTCGAGGTAGACGAACTCACCGGCGTGTACAAGAACATGGTCCGCGGCGTTGTCGCCCTGGTCTTCCGCTGCAAGCCCTCCGGCGGCGTGGAGCGCACCTCCAGCGAGTCCACCGCCGTTTCCTGGCTCACTCCGGACGAGGTCAGCGAGCGCATGACCGAGGTCTATGCAGTCAGGCTGCTGGATGCCTTGGACGGCAACGGCCCCCACGTACGCAGCCACGACGGCAAGCACCTCATCCCAGCGGGATAAGACTTTCTCTCCATCATCAAGAGCCCGCGCACGGCGCGGGCGCGCGCCGCCTCTGCGGCGCGGCCTGCCTCCTGTCTGCGCCC
>NZ_JBHVYK010000104.1:23902-25861 GCF_042880855.1 Streptomyces sp. NPDC058291 | reverse complement strand
CCGGTGACGTCACCGGACCGCCCGCCTTCCGCCGTGCGGGGCCGTGTCACGGTGTGGCACGGCCCCGGCGAGGACGGGCGAGATGGCGCCCTTCCGGCGATTTCCGACCGGCTCATCGCGCCTCCGGGTCCCACGCGATCGGCGGAGCTTTCGCGATCAGTACCGCGGACGGTTGAACCAGGCGCCGCCGCTGATCATGGCGGACAGGATGATGCCGCCGAAGGCGAGCGAGACGACGCCGCCGAAGGTGGCCGAACCGCCGCCGCCGTTCACGATGTTGGCGAGGCTGCCCAGGATCATCAGCGAGGAGTAGACGATCGTGGTGACGCGGATGCCGCCGCCGCCGGTCTTGAACTTGACGCCCAGGAAGATCGACAGGCTGCCCAGCACCAGCATCAGCAGCGCGAGCGCGATGATGAGGCCGGTCGCCATGCTGCTGTCGTCGCCGGAGCCGAACGCGTTGGACGCGTCCTGCGCGGCGCCGGCCGCGATGCCGATGATCACGCCGGCCAGGAACTGGAAGCCGGCGATGATGAAGAGCAGCACCCGGGCGGTCTTGACCAGGCCCGGCATCTCCTGCGGGACGCCGTAGCCGTACCCCTGGGGGACCGGCGGGGCCTGCGGGTAGCCGTAACCGGGCTGCCCCTGGGGAGCGGTGGGGTAGCCGTAGCCGGGCTGCTGGGGCGGGGCCTGCGGCGGATAGCCGGGCGGCTGGCCCTGCGGCGGGCCGTAGGGGTTGTTCGGGTCGCCGAAACTCATGGCGGTCCTTCCTCCGTGTGCACTCGAGTGCGGGGACGCGGCCTGGCTCGGAGGAAGGTTCTACAGATGCGGTTCGTCCCCCCGGTACTGCCCGCGGCACTGTGACGTCAATCGTTCTGCAATGGCCGGTTTGTTGTCCAGCCGCATTCCGCGGCATTCCGCAGGCGTTGTGCAAGTGCAACATCATCGATCACGTCCGCGCACGTCAAGGGGGCGTCGCGGCCCCGTACGGGTTCACCCGGATTGGAACCGGGGGGCCGTCATCCGGGAGGATGGGCCCATGACCGCCCAGATTCTCGATGGCAAGGCCACCGCAGCCGAGATCAAGTCCGATCTGACCGCCCGCGTGGCGGCGCTGAGGGAGAGGGGCGTCACGCCCGGCCTCGGCACGATCCTCGTCGGCGACGACCCCGGCAGCCAGAAGTACGTCGCCGGCAAGCACCGCGACTGCGCCGAGGTGGGCATCGCCTCCATCCAGCGCGAGCTGCCCGCCACGGCGACCCAGGAGGAGATCGAGGCGGTCGTGCGCGAGCTGAACGACGACGCCGCCTGCACCGGTTACATCGTCCAGCTCCCGCTGCCCAAGGGCATCGACGAGAACCGCGTCCTGGAGCTCATGGACCCGGCCAAGGACGCCGACGGCCTGCACCCGACGAACCTCGGCCGGCTGGTCCTCAACGAGCCCGCGCCGCTGCCCTGCACCCCCAACGGCGTGCTGACGCTGCTGCGCCGGCACGGCGTCGAGATCAACGGCGCGGAGGTCGTCGTCGTCGGACGGGGCGTCACCATCGGCCGGTCGATGCCGCTGCTGCTGACCCGGCGCAGCGAGAACGCGACGGTGACCCAGTGCCACACCGGCACCCGGGACCTGTCGGCGCACCTGAGGCGGGCCGACGTCATCGTCGCCGCCGCCGGCTCCCCCCATCTGATCCGCGCTCAGGACGTGAAGCCGGGCGCGGCCGTCCTGGACGTCGGCGTCTCCCGCAACGCCGAGGGCAGGATCGTCGGCGACGTCCACCCGGACGTCCGTGAGGTGGCGGGTTGGATCTCCCCCAACCCGGGCGGCGTCGGCCCGATGACCCGTGCCCAGCTGCTCGTCAACGTGGTCGAGGCGGCGGAGCGCAGTGTCGGCTGACGGCGCCTCCGCCGAGGCCGGGCACACCAAGGCCGACGACACGAGCGGCGCGGACGTGGAGGGCG
>NZ_JBHVYK010000104.1:0-23802 GCF_042880855.1 Streptomyces sp. NPDC058291 | reverse complement strand
CGGACGTGAAAGGCGCGGACGTGGAGGGCGCGGACGTGAAAGGTGCGGACGTGAAAGGCGCGGACGTGGAGGGCGCGGACGTGAAAGGTGCGGACGTGAAGGGCGCGGACGTGGAGGGCGCGGACCGGAACGACGCGGGCCCGGACGGCGTGGGCACGGACGGCGTGGGCACGAGGGGCGAGGACGTCGACGAGATCGAGGTCCGGGACGCCATCAGCGCGCCGGACGCCGACGGCGTGCCGCGTCGCACCACCCGCCGCTTCCCGAAGTTCACCCGGGACACCGCGCGCCCCGAGGGAGCCGGCCGGGCCGCGCCGGGCGACGCCCTGGCCGCCCGGCAGTGGCCGATCATCGCCGTGCTGGGCGTCGTGGCGCTCGGACTGCTGCTGACCGCGCTCGACCTGTTCCGGGTCGGCACGCTCCTGATCGGCGTGGGGCTGCTGGCCGGCGCGGTCCTGCGCTGGCTGCTGCCCGGCGTCGGCATGCTCGCCGTGCGCTCCCGCTTCACGGACATCGTGACCTACGGGGTGCTCGGCACGGCGATCGTGCTGCTGGCGCTGATGGCCCAGCCCAGTCCGTGGCTGCAGATCCCGTTCCTGAAGGACACCCTGCACTTCACGGTCAGCGGCTGACCGAGGACGTGCGGCGGCCCGTCCTCATCCCCCGAGGAGGACGGGCCGCCGACGCGTTCCACGTTCTCCCACCTCGAACGGCCTGTTCAACGGCTGTTCGGACGCTGTGCCACGGAAGTGACCGTTCCGCTACCGTGTGCGCGCACCGCCACAGCCGCCACCGGCGCGGGAACCGTCCGGCCGCCCGGCGTCGTCCCTGCAACGGATCGAAGGAGAGGGGGCCGGATGGGCGCCTGGCAGCCGCTGCCCGACGGACTGCCGTCGGAGGTGCGGCACTTCGTGGAGCAGTTGCGGCGGCTCAAGGACGGCACGGGCCTCAGCCTGGCCGCGCTCGGCGCGCGCACCGCGTACAGCAAGTCGTCCTGGCAGCGCTATCTCAACGCCGTCCAGCCGCCGCCCCGGCAGGCCGTCGCCGCGCTGTGCCGGGTGGCGGGGCTGGCCGGCGCGGACGCCGAACGCCATGTCGTGCGCTGGGAACTGGCCGTCGAGGCGTGGCCGCGGCCGGCGCCGGCGGACCCGGCCGGGGCGTACGAGGAGGATCCGACGGTGCCCTGGTGGGACCGTCTGGAGGAGCCCGTGCCGCCCCCCTCGCCGCGGCCCGTCGGTCGCCTCCTCCTCTATGCGGCCCTGCTCCTGCTCGCCCTGCTGGCGACCGCCGTCGGGGGAGCGCTCGCCTTCGGATGAGCCGGAGCGGCCCCGGCGCGGCGCACCCGTTGTGTGCTTACGTTGACCGTCCGGGCATGTGTCCCGGATCGTCGTCGCATCGGGTCGTGCACGACCCATGGGACTCGGCGCAGTGAGAAGGGGGCCGGATGCCTCGCTGGAAAGCCCTGCCGGGTGAACTCGACCCGCAGGTACGGGAATTGGTCGAGGTGATGCGACGGATCATGGACCGTGCCGGGCTGAGCGTCGCGGCGGTGGCGGACCGCACGGGCTACGGCAGGTCGTCCTGGGAGCGTTATCTCCACGGCCGGCTGCTGGCGCCCAAGGGCGCGGTCGTGGCGCTGGCCGAGGTCACCGGCACCCCCGCGCTCCATCTGGTCGCCCTGTGGGAGCTGGCCGAGCGGGCCTGGAACCGCTCGGGGGCCCGGTACGACGGGGGCGAGGGCGGCGACGGGGGCGAGGGGGGTGAAGGCCGCGGTGACGGCGGCGCGCGGACCGCCGGGACCCTACCCGCGCGGGCCCTGCCGGGGCGGTTCGGCCCACCGCCCTCCCCGCCCGGCGGCGAGCGGGCCCGGACCGGGACGCGGCCCCGCGGCGCGGGCCGGCAGCGGTCGGGGCTGTTGCTCGCCGGAACCCTGGGCGTGCTGATCGTCGCGGCCGGCGCTTACTTCCTCACCGGCCACGGGGACCCGCAGGCGGTGGGCGTGGCCGAGTCGCCCTCGCCGTCGGCCCCGCGCCCCGCGTCCTGCCCTCCGGGGTGCTGTGCGCCGGACCCGACTGCACGGGCCGGGACGCAGAGGCGACGGGGTGCAGCGACCTCGCGGCGACGGCGAGGACCGCGACGGTCGGCGCGACCCTGGTAGAGGTCCGCTTCAGCAGCGTCTGCGGGGCGGCCTGGGGCCGGATCACCCGGGCCGCGCCCGGAGACACGGTGCAGGTGACGGCCGGTTCGGTGCGGCGCACCGGCCGCGTCACGGCGGCGGGCGACACCATCGCGTACACGCCCATGGTGGCCGTGGACAGCGCCGACGGGGCGACGGCCTGCGCGGTGCTGGCCTCCGGGCAGCAGGGCTGCACGCCCTGACCCGGCGGCGGCCGGACCGGCCGCCGAGAAATTCGGGGCGCACAGGAATAGCCGCGCCGGTCGCCGGGCAGGCGAACCGTACCCCCACGGGACTCCGGCGCGACCCGGTTCCCCCACGGCGGCCGCTCGGTTCCACCTCTCCCGGACCGGCGGCCGCCGCTTGTCTCCCGCGGTTCTCGTCAGGGGTGTCCCGCGCGCCGAAGTCCACTCTGTGGGACGGGCCACACGCCCCCGGACGTCCGCGATCCCGGATGCGCGATAGCCTGACCGCTGGTTGGATCTCTTGATACCAAGAGATCGATCATTTGTACGTCCCGCCCGGGGCAGGGACGCCCCACCGACAGCTGTCATACGGAGAACGCCATGACCCGCACTCCCGTGAACGTCACCGTCACCGGCGCGGCCGGCCAGATCGGTTACGCCCTGCTCTTCCGCATCGCCTCCGGCCAGCTGCTCGGCGCGGACGTGCCGGTCAAACTGCGCCTGCTGGAGATCACCCCGGCCCTGAAGGCCGCCGAGGGCACCGCCATGGAGCTCGACGACTGCGCCTTCCCGCTGCTGCAGGGCATCGACATCACGGACGACCCGAACGTCGCCTTCGACGGCGCGAACGTGGCCCTGCTCGTCGGCGCCCGCCCCCGCACCAAGGGCATGGAGCGCGGCGACCTCCTGGAGGCCAACGGCGGCATCTTCAAGCCGCAGGGCAAGGCCATCAACGACCACGCCGCGGACGACATCAAGGTCCTGGTCGTCGGCAACCCGGCCAACACCAACGCGCTGATCGCCCAGGCCGCCGCCCCGGACGTACCGGCCGAGCGCTTCACCGCGATGACCCGCCTCGACCACAACCGCGCGCTGACCCAGCTCGCGAAGAAGACGGGCTCGACGGTCGCCGACATCAAGCGGCTGACCATCTGGGGCAACCACTCCGCCACCCAGTACCCGGACATCTTCCACGCCACCGTCGCCGGCAAGAACGCCGCCGAGGTCGTGGGCGACGAGAAGTGGCTGGCCGAGGACTTCATCCCGACCGTCGCCAAGCGCGGCGCGGCCATCATCGAGGCCCGCGGCGCCTCTTCGGCCGCCTCCGCCGCCAACGCGGCCATCGACCACGTGTACACCTGGGTCAACGGCACCGCCGACGGCGACTGGGCCTCCATGGGCATCCCGTCCGACGGTTCCTACGGCGTCCCGGAGGGCCTCATCTCCTCCTTCCCGGTCACCACCAAGGACGGCAAGTATGAGATCGTCCAGGGCCTGGACGTCAACGAGTTCTCCCGCGCCCGCATCGACGCGTCGGTGCAGGAGCTCGCGGAGGAGCGCGAGGCGGTTCGCGCCCTCGGCCTGATCTGAGCCTGAACGCCACGATCCCCGGACGGTCGAACCGTCCGGGGATCGTCTGCGTCCAGCTCCGGTTCAGCTCCGCTTGAGGGCGCCGACGAAGCGTGTCCATGCGCCGAGTTCGAACACCAGGGCGCCTCGCTCGGGGTTCTTGCTGTCGCGGACCGGGACGACGGCCGGGATGTGGTCGGCGACTTCGAGGCACTCACCGCCGGTGGTGTTGCTGTAGCTGGACTTGCGCCAGGCAGCGGTGCTCAGGAAGTCGTCGGACACTTCGAGCCACTCACCGGCGTCCGGGTTGCCGTAGCTGGACTTCCGCCAGGCTGCGTTGCTCAGGTCGAGGGCTCGCACGGCAATTCCTCCCGGGCATGGCGTCCCCTTCGCGCGGCTCAGCGTGGCGGTCTGAACACGAAGAGTAATTCAACTCTCGGACGGATTCAGGCCGTTGTCGAAGCTCCGACGGCGGCCGGGCGCGCCGAGACCGGTCACCACCAGCGCCGTCGCCGCCAGCACCACCACCGCGACCGTGCGCAGGGCCGGGCCCATGCCGGCGGCGAAGCCGGCGTGCCCGGCCAGGACGGTGCCGGCGACCGCGACGCCGAGGGCCGCGCCGATCTCGCGGGCCGACGTGCCGAGGCCGGAGCCGAGACCCGCCTGGTGGGGCGGGAGCGAGGTGACGACGCCCAGGGTCAGCGCGGGCATCGACAGACCCATCCCCGCCGAGATGACGAGCAGCCAGCCGGCGTACACCGGGTAGGGCGTGCCGGCGTCCGCGGTGGACGCGCCGAGCAGGCCGAGGCCGATCAGGGCGAGCCCGGAGCCGATGACCGGGCGGGGACGGGCCGACCAGCGGGCGGCCAGCTTGGGGACCAGGGCCATGCCGGCGATCAGCGGGACGATGGCGATGCCGGTGTGGGCGGGTCCGTACCCCTTGACCTCCTGTAGGTACTGGGAGTTGACGAAGAACAGCGCGAACAGGCCGAAGAAGCCGGTCGCCAGACCCAGGCCGGTCGCGCGCAGGCGGGGGGAGCGGAAGGCGCGCGGGTCGAAGAGGGGGGTGCGCGAGCGCAGGGAGCGCAGGGTGAACGCGACGGTCAGGGCGGCTCCCGCCGCGAACGAGCCCAGGATGGGCGGCGAGGTCCAGCCGTGGTCCGGGCCCTCGATGATGCCGAAGAGCACGGCGACCAGTCCGGCGACGAGCAGCAGGGCTCCGAACGGGTCGAGGTCGCTGTGCGGCGAGCGGTCCGTGCGCGGGGTGGTCAGCGCCACGGCCGGCGCCAGCAGCGCCGCCAACGGGATCATCGCGGCGAACAGGGCCCGCCAGGTCAGGAACTGGCCGGCCAGGCCGCCGCCCAGGTTGCCCGCCAGGCCGCCGAGCCCCATGGCGAGGGTCCAGGAGCCCATCGCCCGGGCCCTGCCCTGCGGTCCGGCGAGGTGGACGAGGATCGACATCGTCGCCGGGGTGATGAGCGCCGCGCCCGCTCCCGAGATGCCCCGGCCCACGATGAGCACCGCCGGGTCGGGGGCGAACGCGCTGGTGGCGGCCCCGAGGGCGAACAGACCGAGGCCGGCGAGGAGAGCGCCCTTGCGGCCGTGCCGGTCGCCGATCGCGCCGGCCGGGATGAGCAGGCCCGCGAAGACGATGACATAGGCGTCGACGGTCCACAGGACCTCGCTGTGCGAGGGGTGCAGCGAGGACGAAGCCAGTTGCGGGATCAGGAGGTTGATGGCGGCGACCATGCTCTGGGCGACCAGCACGCAGGCGCACAGCGCGAGAAGGGTGGACCGTTTCAGGGCGTGCGAGGGCACGGCTCCTCCCGGGGAGCTCGTCGGAGTGGGATGCCCGTTCACCGTAGGCTCGGCGTCGTCCTGCTTTCCAGTGCAACCTTTGCAAGAGGTGAGTGCGTGTGACGCAATCCGTGAGCGGGCCTGCGGGATCCGTCGGAGCCGCCGGACCCGTCGGGCTGGATCTGAATCTGCTGGTCGCGCTGGACGTCCTGCTGGAGGAGCAGAGCGTGCAGGGCGCGGCCCGCCGCCTGCACCTGTCCGAGCCCGCGATGAGCCGCACCCTGGGCCGGGTCCGCAGGGCGCTGGGGGACCCGATCCTGGTGCGGGCCGGGCGGCGCATGGTGCCGACGTCGCGCGCCCTCGCCGTGCGGGCGGAGGTGAGCGCGGTCGTGGAGCGGGCCCGGGCGCTGTTCGCGCCGGCCGAGGGGACCGACGTCAGGACGGTGACCCGCACGCTCACGATCCTCGGTCACGACGCCGTCGCGGCCGCCCACGGACCGGCCCTGTACGCCCGCGCCGCCGCCGAGGCTCCCGGCATCCGCGTCCGCTTCCTGGGCGAGAGCCACGTCGACGCGCCGTTCCTGCGCGAGGGCACCGCCGACCTGGAGGTGGGCGTCATCGACACCGTGGCCCCCGAGGTGCACCGCGAGCAGCTCCACGAGGACCGGATGCTGGGGGTCGCCCGCGCCGGACACCCCTTGCTGGACGGCGCGTTGACGCCAGAGCGGTTCGCCCGGGAGGCGGACCACATCATCGTCTCCCGGCGCGGCAGGCTGTACGGGCCGGTCGACGCGGCGCTCGCGGCACTGGGGCTGGAGCGGCGGGTGGTGGGCGCGGTCGGCTCGCTCCCGGCCTCGCTCTTCGTCATCCGCGACACCGATCTGGTGGGGCTGAACACCGCCTGGGGGCTGCCGCTGGCGAGGAGCCTCGGCCTGGTCTCCTTCGAGGTGCCGCTGGATCTGCCGCCGCTGCGGCTGGGCATGGCCTGGCACCCCCGGCATGACGCCGACCCCGCGCACGCGTGGCTGCGCGGCGCGGTGCGGGACCTGATGGCCGACCGTGACTTCTGGGGCGATTCCGTGTGAGCGAACCGTCACCATGACACCTGTTTTGCCCCGTTATGTCCTATCTCTCAGTGACTCAGCGCACTTTAGGCCATGGATTGCGCATGCAATGAGGTCTTCGGGGAATGTGGACGCGGTCCCCGGCGGTGACCCACGGGTGACACAGGGGGACGGAACAGGAACGGAAGGCAACACCGATCATGGCCGACACGACGGAACAGACGGAACAGCGGGAGTGCCGGACGATTCACGCGGGCGGCGAGTGGCTGGCAGCCGCCTCCGGAGCAACCCGGGAAGTCCTCGATCCCGCGGACGGCCGCCCCTTCGCGGTGGTGGCGGAAGGCGACGAGAAGGACGCCGACCTGGCAGTGGCGGCCGCCCGCACCGCCTTCGACGAGGGCGAGTGGCCACGCACTCCGGCCGTCGAACGCGCCGCACTGCTGCGCCGTGTAGCCGACCTCCTCATACGCGACCGCGAACGGCTCGGCCTGCTGGAGAGCCGTGACGCGGGCAAGACCCTCGAAGAGGGCCGCGTCGACATCGACTGCGTCGCCGACGCCTTCCGCTACTTCGCCGGCCTCGTCGCGGCCGAGGCCCCGGGCCGGGTCGTGGACGCGGGCTCGGCGGACGTCCACAGCGTCGTCGTCCATGAGCCCATCGGTGTGTGCGCGCTGATCACCCCCTGGAACTATCCGCTTCTGCAGGCGAGTTGGAAGATCGCTCCGGCCCTGGCCGCCGGCGACACCTTCGTCGTCAAGCCGAGCGAGATCACCCCCCTGACCACGATCGCGCTGATCGACCTGCTCGCCGAGGCCGGACTGCCCGCCGGCGTCGCGAACATCGTCACCGGCCCCGGCCACACGGTCGGCGCCCGGCTCGCCGAACACCCCGACGTCGACCTGGTGTCCTTCACCGGTGGTCTGGTCAGCGGCACCAAGGTCGCACAGGCGGCCGCCCCGACCGTCAAGAAGGTCGCCCTCGAACTCGGCGGCAAGAACCCCAACGTGGTCTTCGCCGACGCCTGCGCCACCGACGAGGGCTTCGACACCGCCGTCGACCAGGCCCTCAACGCGGCCTTCATCCACAGCGGCCAGGTCTGCTCGGCGGGCTCCCGGCTCATCGTCGAGGAGTCGGTCCGCGACCGCTTCGTCGACGAACTCGCCCGCCGAGCCGGGAGGATCCGCCTCGGACGCGGCACCGAGAGCGGCGTCGAATGCGGTCCGCTCGTCTCCGAGCAGCAGCGCGCCAAGACCGAGGAGTACGTGGCCTCCGCGCTCGCCGAAGGGGCCGTCCTGCGATCGGGCGGCCGACGGCCGGACCCCTCCCCGCAGCGGCCCGAGTCCGGCTACTTCTACGAGCCCACCGTGCTCGACCACTGCCACCGCGAGATGCGCGTCGTGCGGGAAGAGGTCTTCGGGCCCGTCCTCACCGTCGAGACCTTCCGCACCGAGGACGAGGCGGTGGCCCTCGCCAACGACACCGAGTACGGCCTCGCGGGCGGTGTCTGGACCTCCGACGCCGGCCGCGCCCGACGGGTCGCCGGCCGGCTGCGCCACGGCACCGTCTGGATCAACGACTTCCACCCCTACCTGCCGCAGGCGGAGTGGGGCGGCTTCGGCAAGAGCGGCGTGGGCCGCGAACTCGGCCCCGCCGGGCTCGCCGAGTACCGCGAGGTCAAGCACGTCTACCAGAACCTCGCGCCGCAGCCGGTCCGCTGGTTCGCCGGCTGACCCGCCGCCCCGGCCCGGCCCGCGCATCCCGCGGCGCGCATCCCGCACCCGGCAGCGCGCATCCCGCATCCCGTGCCCCGCTCCCTCCCGCACCCCGCTCCCTCGCCCTGACGCCCGAGAAGACTTCGCCCGCCCCTGGAGTACCCCTCATGCCAGAGACCTCACCCGTCTATGACTATGTGATCGTCGGAGGCGGAACCGCCGGTTCCGTCATCGCCTCACGGCTCACCGAGAACCCGGACGTCACCGTCGCCGTCATCGAGGGCGGCCCCAGCGACGTCGGCCGCGACGACGTCCTCACTCTGCGCCGCTGGATGGGCCTGCTCGGCGGCGAACTGGACTACGACTACCCCACCACCGAGCAGCCGCGCGGCAACTCCCACATCCGGCACAGCCGCGCCCGCGTCCTCGGCGGCTGCTCCTCGCACAACACCCTCATCGCCTTCAAGCCGCTGCCGTCCGACTTCGACGAGTGGGAGGCGGCCGGCGCGCAGGGCTGGGGCGCGGTCTCGATGGAGGCGTACTACGCGCGCCTGCTGAACAACATCGTCCCGGTCGACGAGAAGGACCGCAACGCCATCGCCCGCGACTTCGTCGAGGCCGCACAGCAGGCGACCGGAGTGCCCCGCGTCGAAGGCTTCAACGACAAGCCCTTCGACGACGGCGTCGGCTTCTTCGACCTCGCCTACCACCCGGAGACCAACAAGCGCTCGTCCGCCTCGGTCGCCTATCTCCACCCGGTGATGGACGAGCGGCCCAACCTGACGCTCTGGCTGGAGACCTGGGCGCACCGGCTGGAGCTGGACGGCGCCCGCGCGCAGGGCGTGCACGTGCGCGCGAAGGACGGCACGGAGAGCCTCGTGCGGGCCCGGCGCGAGGTCGTGCTCTGCGCGGGCGCGATCGACACGCCCCGCCTGCTGCTGCACTCCGGCATCGGCCCCAAGGCCGACCTGGACGCGCTCGGCATACCCGTCGTCCACGACCTGCCCGGCGTCGGCGAGAACCTGCTCGACCACCCCGAGTCGGTGATCGTCTGGGAGACCCACGGGCCGCTCCCGGAGAACTCCGCGATGGACTCCGACGCCGGCCTGTTCGTGCGCCGCGACCCCGAACACGCGGGCCCCGACCTGATGTTCCACTTCTACCAGGTCCCCTTCACCGACAACCCGGAGCGGCTCGGCTACGAACGCCCGGCGCACGGCGTCTCGATGACCCCCAACATCCCCAAGCCGAAGTCCCGCGGACGGCTCTTCCTGGTCAGCGCGGACCCGAGCGTCAAGCCCGCCCTCGACTTCCGCTACTTCACCGACGAGGACGACTACGACGGCCGCACCCTCGTCGACGGCATCCGCATCGCCCGCGAGATCGCCAAGACCGAGCCGCTGGCCGGCTGGCTCAAGCGCGAGGTCGCCCCCGGCCCGCACGTCACGGGCGACGAGGAGCTGAGCGAGTACGCGCGCAAGGTCGCGCACACCGTGTACCACCCGGCGGGCACCTGCAAGATGGGCGCCGCCGACGACGAACTGGCGGTAGTGGACCCCCAGTTGCGTATCCGTGGACTGGACGGCATCCGCATCGCGGACGCCTCCGTGTTCCCGACCATGACAGCCGTGAACCCGATGATCGGCGTGCTGATGGTCGGCGAACGGGCCGTGGACCTGATCGGAGGCGATGCCTGATGAGTACCGACCTGAGCACCGGCACGAGTATCCCCGCGAGCATCGAGACGCGCCCGCCGGTCTTCTCGGTGGACGGCCTGTGGAAGGTGTTCGGCCCGAAGGCCGAAACCGTCCCCGCCGACCCCGAACTGACCTCCCTGCCCCCCGCCGAACTGCGCTCCCGCACCGGCTGCACCGCCGCCGTCCGGGACGTCTCCTTCGACGTGCACAAGGGCGAGGTCTTCGTCGTCATGGGCCTGTCCGGCTCCGGCAAGTCCACCCTCGTGCGCTGTCTGACCCGGCTGATCGAACCGACGGCCGGCACCATCGCCATCGAGGGCGAGGACGTGCGGGCCATGGACCGCACCACCCTGCGCGAACTGCGCCGGCACCGCGCCGCGATGGTCTTCCAGCACTTCGGCCTGCTCCCGCACCGCACCGTCGTCGACAACGTCGCCTACGGCCTGGAGATCCAGGGCGTCGGCCGGTCCGAACGCCGCGAGCGGGCCCAGGAGGTCGTCGAGAAGGTCGGCCTCGAAGGCATGGAGCACCGCAGGCCCAGCGAGCTGTCCGGCGGCCAGCGCCAGCGCGTCGGACTGGCCCGCGCGCTCGCCGTGGACCCCGAGGTCCTGCTGTTCGACGAGCCGTTCAGCGCGCTCGACCCGCTGATCCGGCGCGACATGCAGGAGGAGGTCGTCCGGCTGCACCAGGAGGAAGGCCGCACGATGGTCTTCATCACCCATGACCTCAGCGAGGCCCTCAAGCTCGGCGACCGCATCGCCCTCATGCGCGACGGCGAGGTCGTGCAGCTCGGCACCCCGGAGGAGATCGTCGGCTCGCCCGCCGACGACTACGTCCGCGAGTTCGTCCGCGACGTCCCGCGCGAACAGGTCATGACGGTCCGCCGGGCCATGCGCCCCGGCGAGTGCGGCGGCCCCGACCACCCCGGCGCGATCGCCGCCGACGCGGTCGTCGCCGACGCGATCCAGGTCGTGGCGCACAGCCACCGGCCCGCGTGCGTCGTGGAGGACGGCCGGTGTCTGGGGGTCGTCGACCACGAACGGCTCCTCGACGTCGTGGCCGGAACGGAGCTCCGCAAGGAGGCGGTCTGACATGGCTACCGTCACCGCACCCGCGCCCCGGGTCTCCCTGCCGGGCATCCTCAAACACCGCGTCGTCGCCAAACTCGCCCTGCTGGCGCTCGCCGCGGCGATCCTGGTCCCGCTCGCCGACGCCCGCTGGGCCAGCGGCAGTTGGCCCGCCGCTCTCACCGTCGACCTCACCCAGCCGCTGGGCAGGGTCAGCGACTGGATCATCGACAACCGCGACAGCCACCCGCTGTTCCTGTACGGCTTCGGCTACCTCAGCAACGCGGTCGTGCTCTCCGTGCGAGCCGTCTACCTGGTCCTGCTCGCCGCCGGCTGGGCCGGCGTCACCGCCGTGGCCGGACTCGTCGCCTGGCGGGTCGCCGGGCTGCGGCTCGGGCTCGGCACCGCCGCCGCGTTCCTGACCTGCGGGCTGCTCGGCATGTGGATCCCGACCATGCAGACGCTCGCGCTGATGGTCGTGGCGGTCCTCGTGTCCGTCGCCGTCGGCGCCGTGCTGGGCCTCGCCGCCGGACTGTCGGACCGGATGGACCGCGTCCTGCGCCCCGTCCTGGACACCATGCAGGTGCTGCCCGCGTTCGCCTACCTGCTCCCGGTGGTCCTGGTCTTCGGCATCGGCGTCCCCGCGGCCGTCCTGGCCACCGTCGTCTACGCCGCCCCGCCCATGGCCCGGCTCACCGCGCTCGGTCTGCGCGGCGCCGACAAGGAGGTGCTGGAGGCGGTCGAGTCGCTGGGCGCCACCTCCCGCCAGCGTCTGCTGACCGCGCGCATCCCGCTGGCCCGCAAGGAACTCCTGCTGGGCCTCAACCAGACGATCATGATGGCGCTGTCCATGGCGGTCATCGCCTCGGTGATCGGCGCGGGCGGCCTCGGCGACCGCGTCTACCAGGCGCTCGCCTCGGTCGACGTGGGCGCGGCCCTCGCCGCCGGCATCCCGATCGTCCTGCTCGCAGTCGTCCTGGACCGGGTCACCGGCGCGGCCGGCGAGGGCGACCCCGGCGCCGCACAGCCGGGACGCGCCGGCCTCTCCCGGCGCTCGGGCTGGACGGCCGCGCTCGCGGCCGCCCTCGTGGTGGCGCTCATAGGACGGTTCGCCGGCCGGCTCGACTGGCCCGACGCCTGGACGCTGAACATCGCCGAGCCCGTCAACCGGGCCGTCGACTGGATGACGGACCACCTCTACTCGGGCGTGCCCGTGATCGGCGGCACCGCCGACTGGGCCGGACACTTCACCACCTGGGTCCTCGACCCGCTGCGCGACGGCCTCCAGGCCCTGCCCTGGTGGTCGGTGCTGCTGATCGTCGCCGCGCTCGCCTGGGTGATCGGCACCTGGCGGACCGCGCTCACCGCCGTCCTCGCCATGGCCGCGATCGGCGTGCTCGGCGTGTGGAAGCCCTCGCTCGACACGCTGTCGCAGGTCCTCGCCGCGGTGGCCGTCACCCTCGTCCTGGGCTTCGCCACCGGCATCGCCGCCGCCCGCAGCGACCGCTTCGAGCGGCTCCTGCGGCCCGTCCTCGACGTCTTCCAGACGATGCCGCAGTTCGTGTACCTGATCCCGGTCGTCGCGCTGTTCGGCGTCGGGCGCGCGCCCGCGGTGGCCGCAGCGGTCGTCTACGCCCTGCCCGCCGTCGTCCGCATCACCACCCAGGGGCTGCGCCAGGTCGACCCGGCCGCCCTGGAGTCGGCCCGCTCGCTCGGCGCGAGCAGCGGCCAGCAGATCCGGCAGGTGCAGCTCCCGCTGGCCCGCCCGGCCCTGCTGCTCGCCCTCAACCAGGGCGTGGTCCTGGTCCTCGCCGTCGTCATCATCGGCGGTCTGGTCGGCGGCGGCGCCCTCGGCTACGACGTCGTCTTCGGCCTCGCCCAGGGCGACCTCGCCACCGGTCTGGTGGCCGGCGCGGCCATCGTCTGCCTGGGTCTGATGCTCGACCGGGTGACCCAGCCGACGGAACGCCGCATCAAGAAGGGAGCGTGACATGCGCATCCGTACCACCGCGACCGTGGCCGGCGCCTCCGCCCTGCTCCTGCTGACCGGCTGCGGCGCCGCCGACATGACGAAGCAGGCCTCGCCGTTCGCCAACGCGCGGGGCGCCAAGTCCCTGACCCTGTCCGTCCAGTCCTGGGTGGGCGCCCAGGCCAACGTGGCCGTCGCCCAGTACCTGCTGGAACACGAGCTGGGCTACCGCGTCGACACCGTGCAGGTCGACGAGGTGCCCGCCTGGGACGCGCTCAGCCAGGGCCGGGTCGACGCGATCCTGGAGGACTGGGGTCACCCGGAGCAGGAACAGCGCTACATCAAGGACAAGAAGACGATCACGCCGGGCGGCGACCTCGGCGTCACCGGCCACATCGGCTGGTTCGTGCCGACGTACTTCGCCAAGCAGCACCCGGACGTCACGAACTGGAAGAACCTCGACAAGTACGCGGCGCAGTTCGCCACCGCTGAGAGCGGCGGCAAGGGCCAGCTCATGGACGGCTCGCCCTCCTACGTCACCAACGACAAGGCCCTGGTGAAGAATCTGGACCTCGACTTCCAGGTCGTGTTCGCCGGTTCGGAGGCCGCCCAGATCACCCAGATGCGGCAGTTCGCCAAGGAGAAGAAACCCTTCCTCACCTACTGGTACTCGCCGCAGTGGCTGTTCAAGAAGGTCCCGATGACCGAGGTGAAGCTGCCCCCCTACAAGGAGGGCTGCGACGCGGACCCGGCGAAGGTCGCCTGCGCCTACCCGCACACCCCGCTGCAGAAGTACCTCAACGCCGGCTTCGCGAAGGACGGCGGCAAGGCGGCGGCCTTCCTGAAGAAGTTCCGGTGGACGACCGAGGACCAGAACGAGGTGTCCCTGATGATCGCCGACCAGAAGCTCACGCCGGAGGACGCGGCGAAGAAGTGGGTGGAGGGCAACGCGTCGACCTGGAAGGCGTGGCTGTCCTGAGATGTTCAGAGCTGTCCCGGGCTGTTCCGAGCGGCCCTGTGCTGCCGTGAGCGCCGCCGTCGGCGGACTTCGTCGCCGATCTCCCGCAGGGCGGCCGTCGCCCGGCGCCGCAGTCCCGGTCCGAATGTGACGCGGGTGGCCCCGAGTTCGCCGAGCACGGCGGGCGAGGGGCCCTCGCCGTCCGTCCACCCGCCCACGTTGACCGGGCCCCGGATGCCCGACCGCAGCGACGGCAGGACGTCCACCGGCGCGCCGATCGGGACACGCAGTCGGTGCCGGCCGCCACGTACAGTGCCGCCCGCTCGACGGCCCCGTCCGCGTCGCCGTCGCCGGGGCCCCCATGCCCTTAAGGCAGTGGGGGAGGGGCGCCCGGCGCGCGGCCCTGGTGCAGTCGTCGGAAGTCGTCCGCCTTGCTCATGGTGTGTAACCCCCTGGTGGGATGCGCCGGGCGACCATCACCCGGTTCCAGTTGTTGATGGCGGTGATCAGCGCGACGAGATGGGCGAGTTCGGCGTCCGCGAAGCGGCGGGCGGCCTCGGCGTACACCTCGTCCGGCACGAACCCCTCCGTCAGGACCGTCACGGCCTCGGTCAGCGCGAGCGCGGCCCGCTCCCGCTCGTCGAAGACGTCGCCCGCCTCCTCCCAGGCGCTGAGCATGTCCAACTGGCGCGCGCCCACGCCCTGTTCGCGGGCGATCGTGAGGTGCATGTCCAGGCAGAACGCGCAGTGGTTGAGCTGCGAGGCGCGGATCACCACCAGTTCGGCGAGCGCGGGATCGCCGAGGCCCCGCTTCGCCGCCGCGCTCAGCGCGGACATGGCCCGGCCGACCTCCCGGTCGAGAAGGATCGTGCGGCTCACGTGTGCTGCCCCGGCCGGTGGTGCCCCGGCACCAGCCGGCAGGTCACGCCGAACCGGTTCCAGGCGTTGATCACCGTGATCGCGGCGATCAGCTGCGCCAGCTCGGGCTCCGCGAAGTGCCGGGCGGCGCGCTCGTATACCTCGTCGGACACGAAGCCTTCCGTGAGCACGGTCACGGCCTCGGTCAGCGCCAGCGCCGCGAGCTCCCGCTCGGTGTAGAAGTGCTCCGACTCCTCCCAGGCGCTGAGCTGGACGATCCGCTCGACGCTCTCGCCCGCCGCGAGCGCGTCCTTGCTGTGCATGTCGAGGCAGAGCGCGCAACGGTTGATCTGCGAGGCGCGGATCTTCACCAGCTCCAGCAGCTTCGGATCGAGGCCCTTACGGGCGGCGGCGTCCAGCCGGACCATCGCCTTGAAGACCTCGGGGGCGTGCTCGGTCCAGTCGAGCCGGGGGGTGTGCGCGGGCGCGTACCGAACCTCTGCGTCGGCCGTCGTGGTCGTGGTGGCGGTCGTGCTGCTCGCGGCGGGTGCGTCTGTCGTCATGACCTCGACCCTAGGAGCCAGGCAGCCCAGGAGTATGGTCCATTTCCATGGCGAGAACCCGGGCCACTTTGGGCGTCGACCTTCACCTGGAACCCACCGGACCGCGGCTGCGGCGGGGGCTGACCGACGCCCTGCGCGAGGCTGTCCGCAGCGGCCGGCTCCCGCCCGGCGCCCGTCTGCCCTCCTCCCGCTCCCTCGCCGCCGACCTGGGCATCGCCCGCAACACGGTCGCCGACGCCTACGCCGACCTCGTCGCCGAGGGCTGGCTCACCGCCCGCCAGGGCTCGGGCACCCGGGTAGCGGACCGGACGGTCGTCCCGCCGGCCGGCGGCGCCACGCCCCGGCGCCCCGAACGGCGCGAGCCCGCGTACGACCTGCGTCCCGGCACCCCCGACCTCGGCTCCTTCCCGCGCGCCGAGTGGCTCAAGGCGGCCCGCCGCGCCCTCACCGCCGCCCCCTCCGAGGCCTTCGGCTACGGCGACCCCCGTGGCCGGGTGGAGCTGCGCACCGCGCTCGCCGAGTACCTCTCCCGCGCCCGCGGGGTGCGCGCCGACCCCGAGCGCATCGTGGTGTGCGCCGGGTTCGCGCACGGGCTGAAACTGCTCACCGCCGTCCTGCGGGCGCGCGGCGCGCACACGGTCGCCGTCGAGTCCTACGGTCTGGACGAGCACTGGAGGCTGTTGGCCGCGGCCGGGATGACGACGACCGCGCTGCCCTTCGACGAACGGGGCACGGACACCGGGCGGCTGACGGACGCGGGCGCGGTCCTGCTCACCCCCGCCCACCAGTTCCCGATGGGCGTGCCCCTGCACCGCGACCGGCGGGCCGCCGTAGTGGACTGGGCGCGACGCACCGGCGGGCTGGTCCTGGAGGACGACTATGACGGGGAGTTCCGCTACGACCGCCCGTCCGTCGGCGCCCTCCAGGGTCTGGATCCCGGCCACGTGGTGTACCTGGGCACGGCGAGCAAGTCGCTCGCCCCCGGCCTGCGTCTGGGCTGGATGGTGTTGCCGTCGGACCTGGTCGGGGAGGTGGCGGAGGCCAAGGGCGGGATGGACGCCTCCGGGGCCCTCGACCAGCTCACGCTGGCGGATTTCATCACGTCCGGGGCCTACGACCGCCATGTCCGGGCGGCCCGCACGCGCTACCGCCGGCGCCGTGACGCGCTGGTCGCGGCGCTGGCCGCCCGCGCCCCGGCGGTCCGCGTCACCGGCATCGCGGCCGGCCTGCACGCCGTCCTGCGGCTGCCGCCCGGCACGGAGGGGCCGGTGCTGCGGGCGGCCGCCTACCAGGGCGTGGCCGTCGACGGCCTCACGCCCCGCTACCGTCACCCGGGAGCGATCGCCGCACCCCTGGACGCCCTGGTCGTGGGGTACGGGACGCCGCCGGACCACGCGTGGTCCGGCGCGCTGGACGGGTTGATCACGGCTCTCCCCTCCGACGAGAGCGGCTCCGGAATTCCTTTTCCCGGATAGATTTCCTGGATTTTCCCGGATACAGTCCCATCATGACGAACAGTAATTCCGTGTCCCGCGTGGCCCTCAAGAAGACGACCCCCGAGGTCTCGGCCGCGATGGGCTCCCTGCACGCCGCCGCAGTTTCCGCCGCGCAGGACGCGAAGGTCGAGCCGGAGATCCTGGAACTGGTCAGGACCCGCGCCTCGCAGCTCAACGGCTGCGCCTTCTGCCTCGACATGCACACGAAGGACGCCCGCGCCCAGGGCGAGAGCGAGCAGCGCCTGTACGCGCTGAACGCCTGGCGGGAGACCCCCTTCTTCAACGAACGGGAGCGCGCCGCACTGGCGTTGACCGAGGCCGTGACCCTGGTGCACGACGGCCACGTGCCGGACGCGGTGTACGCCGAGGCGGCGGAGGTCTTCGACGAGGCGCAGCTGGCGGCGCTGATCTGGGCGGCCACGGTCATCAACGCCTACAACCGGATCGCCATCGCCACCCGTATGACGCCGGGCGCTTATCAGCCTGCCGGGAAATAAATACAGAAATACGGAACGCGGGCATCGGTAAAATCAACCGATGCCCGTTCCCGTGCTTTTTCTGTTCGTCGCGCGCCGCAATCTGCCGTACTCGCCGCAAACTCGCCGCACTCGCCTCAGGCGCAGGAAAGCGGCTCCGCCAGCGATTCCAGCCACGGGCGCCATTCCGTCGCCCGCACGGCGGGCGCGCAGCCGATCGCCCCTCCCGCCCAGCCGGTGACCGGCCGGATCCCGTGCAGGGCGTTCACCAGCCACACCTCCCGGCCGTCCAGCTCCGTCAGCGCCCGCTCGCGGTGGACGACCCGGACCCCGAGCCGGTGGGCCCGTTCCTGGATCAGGCCGGCCGTCACCCCGGACAGCACCGGCAGCCGGGGCGGGGGCAGACACAGCGCATCGCCCTCCCACCACACGACGCTGGCGGTGGCCGCCTCCAGCACCGCGCCGGAGGGCGCGACCAGCACCGCCTCCGTCGCACCCTCCTCGGACGCCCGGCGGCGCACCCGGGCCAGGGCGTCCAGGTCGGGCCCCTTGCGGCGCGGCATCGTCCGCGGGTCCGGCTGGCCCGCCGCCCAGACCCGGACGTCCGGCTCCAGCGGCGGGGCGGGCCGCAGCAGCAGCCGCAACTCCAGTGACCCCGCCGCGAGTTCCACGCGCGGGAACCACTCACCGGTGCGCGGCAGCGCGGCCGTCGCGTCCCGCCAGAACTCCAGCAGTCGGCGCAACGACGGCCCGCTGCACTCGCCGCAGGCCCGCAGGAACCGCTCCCGGTGCCGCTCCAGGCCGCGCACCCGGCCGTCGCGCACCAGCCACGAGTCCGCCACGAGCAGCCGTCCGCCGCCGGTCTCGATGCGGGGCGTCAGTCCCCTGGCCGGCGTCCACGCCAGCGACTCCTCCAGGACCGCATGCCGTGTCATCGTCTGCTCCTCTCAGTACTTTCCGCCCGCTGCCGCGGGGGCCCCGCCGCGCGGCCCGTACGGCGCGTGCTCCAGCCACGACCCGCACGACGGCAGCACGGGCGCGAGCGCCGCCGCCGCCCG
This sequence comes from Streptomyces sp. NPDC058291, assembly GCF_042880855.1. Lineage (NCBI taxonomy): Bacteria > Bacillati > Actinomycetota > Actinomycetes > Kitasatosporales > Streptomycetaceae > Streptomyces > Streptomyces sp. NPDC058291. The sequence goes on along the minus strand of NZ_JBHVYK010000104.1, from coordinate 5,376 downwards.
CTGCCGGAGCCGTACGCTCCGGCGGCGCGGCCGCAGATGCTCCAGCGCGCTCCCCGCGGCGGCGCTGTTGAACAGCCCCGCCGCGCGCCGCGCCTCGGCGAACGCCTCGACGGCGCCGTCGGTCCCGGCCGCGACGGCCCCGGCCGCCGCCGCCGCGTCGGCGATCCCGCTGTTCATGCCGCGCGCGCCGAACGGCGGGAACAGATGCGCTGCCTCGCCGACCAGCAGCACCCGCCGGCGGGGATCCGTGAACGAGGCGGCGACCAGGCGCTGGAAGCGGTACGTCGACACCCACAGGATCCGGTCGGCGTACCCCTCGCCCACGACCGCCGGCAGCCAGCGCCGTACCGCCTCCTCGGTCCCGAACGCCTCCTGCGCGTCGTCGTCGCGGCACTGCAGGTCGACCTGGAAGCCCCCGGTGAACGGCACCCGCATCACGCTGCGGCCGCCCACCCCCGGATGCTCGTAGTGGAAGACCCGCTCCAGCGGCAGTTCACCGCCCGGCACGTCGGCCACGTCCACGACGACGTGGAAGCCCTCCCCCCGGACGCCCTCCATGGCGATGCCCAGCGCACGCCGGACCGCCGAGCGGGCCCCGTCGGCGGCGACGACGTGCCCGGCGCGCCACTCCCGTCCGTCCTCGCAGCTCACCACGACCTCGCCCGGCGCGGCGTCCACGCCGCTCACCCGCGCGTCCCACTCGAAGGCGACCCCGGCCCGCTCGCAGGCGGCGCGCAGGAAGCGCTCGGTGTCCACCTGGCGCAGGCTGGTGAAGGGCGGGAGCGCGGCCGGGGCGCCCGATGACGGCGGGAAGGTGCGCGAGTACACCTCGCGGCCCCGGTACAGGGTCCGCCGGGTGTGCCAGGTCCGCCCGTAGGCCGTGATCTCGGCGGCGAGCCCGGGACGCATCCCGTCGAGCAGCCGGAGCGTCTCGCGGTGCACGAACAGGGCGCGGCTGCCCGGCCGTTCTCGGTCCTCGGCGTCCGCCTCCAGCAGCACGACGGGCAGTCCGCGCGCGCGCAGGGCGAGCGCCGCCGACAGACCGACGGGGCCCGCGCCCACGACGACGACCGGGTTCACCCGCGCACGCTCTCCGGCGTCCCGGTCAGCAGACGGGTGATCTCCACCCGCTTCACCTTCCAGGTCGCCGTCATCGGCAGCTCCTCGAACCGCCACTGCCGGGGCTCGGCCATCGCGGGCAGATCGGCCGTCGCCTCCCGCCAGCGCTGCGGATCGAGCGGCCGCTCGCCCCGCACGCACACCACCGGCACCGGCTCACGGTCCGCGCCGGGCACGATCACCACCTCGCGGAGCTCCTCCAGCCGCTCCATCAGGGTGTCCTCGACCTCCAGGTTGCTGTGCACCGCGTCGATCCGGTCCACCTCGCGGTCGATCAGCCGCAGGGCGCCCAGCCGGCTCATGCAGCCCAGGTCGCCCATCTGCCACCAGCCGCCGTCGAGCTGACGGTCGTACTGCTCCCGCGCGCCGAGGTAGGTGAGGATGCGTCCCCTGGTGCGGGCCTCGATCCGGCCGGGCGTGCCGGGCGGGACCCGCCGTCCCTCGGCGTCGGCGATCCGCACCCGGGTGAAGCCGGGGATCGCGATTCCGACCCGTCTGCCGTCCGCGCGCTCCGCGCTGCGCCGCGTGAACCACCGGAACGCGACGGGACCCGTCTCGCTCTGCCCGTACAGCTGGATCAGCCAGGGCGTACGGCGGGTGGACGCGCCCAGGAGCCGGCGCACGGTGCGCGGGTGGATCGCGTCGAACGTGGAGCCGTACGACTTCACCCGGGACAGCGGGGCGCCGGGCGCGTCGGCCAGCTCCTCCCACAGCACGAAGGTGTTGGGGTGGGTCTCGACGATGCCGGGGCGGTGGCGGGCCAGCAGCGGTCCGACGGCCGCCGGTTCCGGGTCGGTGATCAGCACGAGCGGGCTGCCGAAGTGCAGCAGCACGCCGAGCAGGTGGTAGAAGCGCGAGTGCACGAACGACATGTGCAGGGCGGCCGTCTCGCCGCGGGTGGGCCAGCCCATCGCCTTCTGCGGCACGAGCCGGTTCCACATCGTGTTCGGGCAGTGCACGGCCAGTTTGGGCAGGCCGGTGGTGCCCGAGCTGTGGGTGATCAGGGCGGGCTCGCGCGGATGCAGCCGCACCGGCGCGGGCGGCTGCGCGCCGGCGTACCGCTCCAGCGGCTCGGCGCCGGGCGCGTCGTCCACGGACAGGATCGCCCGCACGGACGTCCCGACCCCGCGCAGCGGCCCCTCCAGCTTGGCCCGGTCGGTGATCAGCCAGGGCTGCCGCAGTCGTTCGAGCAGCTGCCCCACGACCGGACCGGCCAGCCCTGGGGAGAGCAGCGCGGGCACCGCGCCGATCCGCGATATCGCGCAGGTCAGCAGCACGATGTCGACGTTGTCCGTCTTGTGGACGGCCACCCGCTCCGAGGGCCGCACACCGGCCGCCCACAGCCGGGCCGACAGCTCCTCCACCAGGTCGGCCAGCGTCCGGTAGTCCAGGTGGACGCCAAGGGAGGGATGGGTGTCCAGCGGCCGGTCCAGGGTGACGAAGACGGCTCCGTGGCGGTCGGCCGCCCGCCGGAACAGCGGGCCCAGATAGAATCCGCGGTCGGCGAGCGCGGGTTGCTGCGACATGTGGCTGTTCCTCTCGGACGGAGATCCGGTCGACCGGCGGCCGGACGATCGTCGGTCTGTCGTCGGGCGCCCGGACACGGTCACCACGCGCCCCGGCGGACCAGATGGCGCCGGAGCTTTCCGGTGGCGGTGCGGGGCAGGGACGTCACGAAGACGACGCTTCTGGGCACCTTGAAGGCGGCGAGGCGATCACGCGCCAGGGCGACGAGCTCCGCCTCCAGGGCGGCTGCGCCGATCGGGCCCGCGGGGACGACGAAGGCCCGCAGTCTGCTGGAGCCCCGCTCGTCCGGGACGGCGGCGACCGCGACCTCCCGCACCGCCGGATGGGCCCGCAGGACGGCCTCCACCTCCAGCGGGGACACGGTGATCCCGCCGACCATCTCCATGTCGTCGGCGCGGCCCAGATGGCGGTAGGAGCCGTCCGGCTCGCGGCGGGCCCGGTCGTGGGTGGCCAGCCAGCCGCCGGCCAGGGCGCGCTCCGTCTCCTCGGGCCGGTTCAGATAGCCGCGCGTCACCGTCGGCCCGCGCACCCACATCTCGCCCTCCGCGCCGTCGGGCACCGGCCGCCCGGCCCGGTCGCGCAGCTCCACCTCGAACCCCGGCACCGGACGTCCCACGGTGCCGGGCCGGTGGTGGCCCAGGCTGTTGGCGCAGAAGGCGTGGCCGGCCTCGGTGGAGCCGATCTGCTCCAGCACGGGCGCGCCGAGCAGGTCCGCGACCCGGGCGCCGAGGCCGTCCGGCAGACCCTCGCCGGCCGACACCGCCGCGCGCACCGAGGCGAAGCAGGCCGCGTGTCCGCTGCCCCGGTCGGCGACCAGCGCCGCGTACGCCGAGGGCACCGAGTAGAGCAGGGTGACGCGGTGCCGGGCGACGAGTTCGTCGACGGCGGCGGGCGACGGACGCCGGTCCACCAGCACGGCGCTGGAGCCCGAGAAGAGCGGGAAGACGAAGGCGTTGCCGAAGCCGTAGGCGAAGTACAGCTTCGACACCGAGAGGGTGACGTCCGCCTCGGTGATCCGCAGCAGCCGCCGGCCGATGAGGTCGTGATACGTCTTCGGGTCGCCGTGCGTGTGCACGACCCCCTTCGGCCGGCCCGTGGTGCCCGAGGTGTACTGGACGTACAGCGGCGTGTGCGCGTCGACCGGGTGGGCGCGGGCCGGCCGGGCCGTCGGGGCGAGCGCGAGAAGCTGGTCGGCGCCGAGCCGGACCCGGTCGGCGAACCGGTCCTCCAGGCCGGGTCCCGTCACGCACAGCACGGCCCCGGCGTCCTCGGCCATGAACGCGTGTTCCGCGGCGGGCAGTTCGGGGTTGACCAGGACGGCGACCGCCCCGATCCGGGCCGCGCCGAGAAAGGCCGCCACCCACGCGATCCCGTCGGGCAGCGCGAGGAGGACGCGGTCGCCGGGCCGCACCCCGTGCTCGGCGAGCACCCGGCCCGCACGCGCCCCGAGGTCGTGCACCTCGCCGTGGGTCCAGAACCGGTGCCCCTGGTGGAACGCGGCCCGCCCGCCCCATCCGCGCCGCTCGGCGAGCGCGGCCAGATGGGCGGCGAGGTTGCCGGGGGCGGTGGAGTCGTCGGCGACCGCCCGGGGCCGCGGCACCGCCGCGACGGGGGTGACGACCGGACCGGGCCCGGGGGTACGCGAGGCCGTCATCGCGCGGCCTGCTTCCCGGCCGGGGCGGCGGCGCCGGCGTCGACGGGTCCCGGATCCGCGTCCGCGGCGGGCTCGCGCAGGGCGCGCATCTGCGCGGCCGTCTTCAGCAGCATCTCGTCGTACTCCGCGGCCGGATCCGAGTCCAGGACGATCGCGCCGCCGGCCCCCAGCTGCAGCACGCCGTGGGCCATGACGGCGGTGCGGATGACGATGTTGAGATCCGCGCCGCCGCTGCAGCCCAGATAGCCGAGGGCTCCCGAGTACACACCGCGGGCCTCGGTCTCCAGCTCGTCGATGATCTCCATCGTGCGCAGCTTGGGCGCGCCCGTCATCGAGCCGCCGGGGAAGCAGGCGCGGACGCAGTCCACCGCGTCCACGCCCTCGCGCAGCCGGCCCTCGACGGTGGAGACGAGCTGGTGCACGGTCGCGTACGTCTCGGTCGCCATCAGCCGGGACACCCGCACGGTGCCGGTCCGGCAGACCCGCCCCAGGTCGTTGCGGAGCAGGTCGACGATCATCAGGTTCTCGGCGCGGGTCTTGGCGTCCGCGGCGAGCGCCTCCCGCAGCCGGGCGTCCTCCGCCTCTCCGGCGCCGCGCGGCGCGGTGCCCTTGATGGGCTTGGCCTCGGCGACGCCGTCCCGGGTGATCCGCAGGAACCGCTCGGGCGAGGAGCCCGCCACGTCGAGGTCGCCGAACTTGAGGTAGGCGGCGTAGGGGGCGGGATTGACGCGGCGCAGCGCCCGGTAGAAGCCGTACGCGTCGTGCGGTGCGGGCAGCCGCGCCGCGTCGGTCAGGCAGATCTCGTAGCTGGTGCCCGCCAGGAGCTCCCGCCGGCAGGCCGCGATGTCCGCGAGATAGGTCTCCCGGTCGCGCACCAGCCACGGCTCGACCTCTCCGGGCCCGCCCGCGGCGTCGGGTCCGGCCGGTACCGGGACCGGGTCCTGGGCGGGACGCGGCTCGGCGGGGTGGGGGCCGGTGGGGGCGGTGCGCCCGGCCGCGGCGCCGGTGAGCAGCGTGGCCCGGCCTGCGAGGCCGGTGGGGGCGGCGCCGCGCCGGGCCGGGGCCGGTGTGCGGGG
>NZ_JBHVYK010000103.1:17865-26059 GCF_042880855.1 Streptomyces sp. NPDC058291 | reverse complement strand
GTCCCGAGGGGCGAACGCGTTGATCCCGGAGGCCGGCCGGGGGCCCCACTCCGCCCGTCCGGCCTCCGGGTGCGAGATCACGACGGTCCCACGCGCAAGGGGCTCGCACTCCCCACTTCACGAGCCTCTATCGACGTCCACGGGGACCACGCGATCCCGGTCTCAGAACGCGAAGAGACTGCTCGTGGCAGCGTTCTTCACGCACTCGTTGGCGAAGGCGCGCTCGAAGGCGACGCGCTTGCCCTGCCATACGCCGTCGACGGTGACGACCACCGGGTCGTACTGCTTGGTGCACACCGCGCCGCTCGGGCCCGCCAGGACGTCGAGGTCACCGCCGGCGGCACGCAGTTCGGCGCAGGCGAGGGCGGGGGCGGGATGGGTGCCGGAGGGCGTCGGGACGCAGTTCAGGGTGACGGCCCGGGCCGCGTTCACGGTGGCGGCGCTGTCTCCGTGGCCCACCGTCAGCACGAGTGCCGAGGGGGCGTAGAGGGAGGTGGGCGCTGCGGCCGGGGCGGCGAGCGCGGGTCCGGTGAGGGATCCGCAGACGGTGGCGGCCGTGAGGCCGAGGGTCGCTGCCCAGCGCGCGGTGTTCCGCATTGTGTGCATCCTTCCGCTCGATTCGGGGGTGTGCCGGCCCGGCCCGATCGGTGCCGGACGCGGCGAGCGCGAGTCTGCCGAGTCCGCCGCCGAATCTCACATCGACCCCATGGGTTTCAGTAACCTTGCGTATTGAATCAGTGGCGCGAAGTCACGGGATTCGAACGTTCCAACGCCGAAAGCAAGCGCTTCATGATCCCTTCGGTCCTCTCGATGACCGGTTCTCATAGCTTCGTTAATCGGCCTGAAACATTCCGCTCCTCGCCCCCAGGCCCGCGCCGCATCCCCCGGTTCCGCTCTCGGCAGACTCCTTCGCGACCCCTTGCGTTCACCGACCAGCGGAGTAATCGTCATTACATGATTACGAACGAGCAGAACGAGAAGCTGAGAGGCTGGTTCGCGGGCCGACTGCCCGACGACCTCTTCGAGGAACTGACCGACGTCACGGCCGATCGCGAGGAGATCACCGTGATCGGCCGCATCGCAGCACCCCGGCTGGCCGAGGGCGCCCCGGCCGCCGAGCGGAAGGCGGCCGTCGAAGCCCGGATCCAGGAGTTCCGCGACCGCACCCGCGAGACCCGGATGGCCGTGGCTCGCGACGCCGAGCACCGGTTCCGGCACAAGGTGTCCTGGGGCGCGGTGTGCGACGGCGAGCGGGTCCTGTTCACGCACGTCGCCGCACCGGTCATGACCCGGCTGCGGCAGCCCGAGCGCCAGGTGCTCGACACGCTGATCGCCGCGGGCGTGGCCCGCAGTCGCAGCGACGCGCTCGCCTGGTGCGTCCGGCTGGTCCAGCGCCACACCGACGACTGGCTCGGCGAGCTGCGGGAGTCCCTCGAACACGTCCAGCGCGTGCGGGCCCAGGGCCCCGACGCGGCCCCCGACCCGCAGGAGACCGAGGATCCGTCCGGCGACGCCCCCTGAGCGGGCCGACCCGCCGGGACCGCACGGATCCGGTGGAGCCGACCCCGGCCGGCCTCCCGCCTACCCGCCGGTATGGTCGCCCTGCGATCAGGACGCGGCGCGACCACGGGACGGCGAGAGGCGGCACGCACGGATGGCCAAGCACTGGGCGGACTTCCAGTACGAGATCTATCTGAACGGGATGACGGGCGCGGTCCCCCGGCTGCCCACCGACCTGACCCGGCTGGAGGAGCTCACCGAGCAGCGCCTCGGACCGGGCCCGGTCGGCTATGTGGCGGGCAGCGCCGGCGACGGCAGCACGGCCCGGGCCAACCGCGCCGCCCTGGAGCGCCGCCGGATCGTGCCGCGCATGCTGCGCGACGTCCACGAACGCGACCTGTCGGTCGAGTTGCTGGGCCGGGCCCTGCCCGCGCCGCTGGCGCTCGCGCCGGTCGGCGTGCTGTCGATCATGCACCCGGAGGCGGAGTCCGGGGCGGCCCGGGCGGCCGCCGCGCAGGGCGTGCCGTACATCCTGTCGTCGGCGTCCAGCACGCCGATCGAGCGGGTGGCCGAGGTCATGGGGGACGCCGAGCGCTGGTTCCAGCTGTACTGGTCCAAGGACCGGGAGGTGACCCGGAGTTTCCTCGGCCGGGCCAAGGCGAGCGGGTTCGGCGTGCTCGTCGTCACCCTGGACACACCGCTGCTGGCGTGGCGTCCACGCGACCTCGACCAGGCGTATCTGCCGTTCCTGCACGGCGTGGGCACCGCCAACTACTTCACCGACCCGGCCTTCCAGGCGGGGCTGGCCAAGCCGGTGCACGAGGACCCGAACGCGGCCGTCCTGCGCTTCCTCGGCCTGTTCGCCGATCCCGGCAAGACCTGGCCGGACCTGGAGTTCCTGCGGGAGAACTGGGACGGGCCCGTCGTCCTCAAGGGGGTGCTGCATCCGGACGACGCCCGGCTGGCCGCCGACGCCGGGATGGACGGCGTCGTCGTCTCCAACCACGGCGGCCGCCAAGTGGCCGGTTCGATCGCGGCCGCCGACGCGCTGCCGGGCGTGGCGCGGGCGGTCGGCGACCGGCTGGCCGTGCTGTTCGACAGCGGGGTGCGCACCGGGGCGGACGTCTTCAAGGCGCTCGCGCTCGGCGCGCGGGCGGTGCTGGTGGGCCGGCCCTACGCCTACGGGCTCGGTCTGGACGGACAGGCCGGCGTCGAGCACGTGATCCGCTGCCTGCTCGCCGAGTTGGACCTGACCCTGGCGCTGTCCGGCCACGCCGGCCCGGCCACGGTCGGCCCCGCGGACCTGGTCGAGGACCCCGTCTGAGCCCGCAGCACGCCCTTCTGACGCCCGGTGCGGCCCGGTGAGGCCCGCCGGACCGCGTCCTGCCGCAACCGCGGCCGCACACCGGCACAGGACCGGGCCGGGCCGGACACCGCCGCCGTCCCGTCGGCGGAGCGTCAGGCGGTGCCGTCCGCAAGGCCGACCGGCTGGGCCGACGGCGGTGCGTCCGTGCCGGTGACGCCGAGCGAACCGGGGGCCGCGGAGGCCACGTCGGTCAGCCAGCGCTGGCCCGTGGAGTGGTCGCGGACCTTGACGACGACGTCGGCCCCCGCGTCCTCGCCGGCCGTGGCGAGCGCCAGCGCGTCGTCCCAGCGGGGCAGCAACTCGCCCTGGACGGTGAGGTCGTACCGCACGTCCTCGCCGCGGGCGTCGCCGACGTCCGCGCACGCGCCGAGGATGACCACGCCGGCGTCCGCGTGCGAGTCCACGCACAGGTCGGGGTGGGCCGCGCTGCGCAACTGCCCGTCGTCGCCGTACGACCACGCCTGCGTCCCCTCGGACGAACAGGGCGCCAGCTGGACGGCGGCGCCGGCCTTCGCCTCGCCCCGGATGTCCAGGCACAGGTCGGCGGCCGCGTTGCGCAGCCTCGTCTGCCGCGGCGGCGTGGGCAGTCGGGCGGTGTCGGGAGCCGTCGGCGAGGCGCCGGCCGCCTGTGAGTCGGTGCCGGGCGCGCTGCCGCTGCTGGAGGCGGCCGGGTCGGCGCCGCCGTCGTCGGACCACATGCCGGCCGCGAGCAGGGTCGTCAGCAGACCGGCCGAGGCCAGGCCTACGCCGGTGAACAGCGCACGCGGCGACCGTGCCGCCCCGGAAGCCCGTCGGCGGGGCGAGGGGATGCGCGCGAGCAGACCGCCGCCCCGGCCGCGGGTGCCGCCGCCGCGGTGCCGCGCGGAGCCCTTGAGGCGGACGGTCTGCTGCTTGGCACGGCCGGGACGGGTGTCGTGGTAGCGACGGGCGCCCCAGCCGAGCACCGCCTCGGCGAGCAGCACGCCGAGGCCGCTCTCGAAGTGGCCGAGCTGCTCGGCGGCCGAACGGCAGTAGCGGCACGCGTCCAGGTGCTGCCGCACGTCCGGCAGCAGGTCGCCGCCGCGCCGGATGGGGACGTCGAGGAGCCGGTTGTAGAAGCGGCAGTCCTTGCTCGGGGCGAGTTCCCGGTGGGCCCGCACCACGCCCTCGCGGAGCTTGTCACGGGCCTGTTCGAGGGCGGCGTCCACGGTGTCGGTGTCCATGCCGAGCAGGCCGGCCGCGACGGTCACCGGCTCCGCCTCGACCTCCACATGCCACAGGACGCAGCGGGCGACCGGGGGAAGTCCGTGGAACGAGCGTTCCGCCAGCACCCGGTTGTCCGGGGTCATGGACTGCGCGGTGCGCATCCCCCGGGCGCCCGCCGGCTTGCGCAGCACGGGCAGGACGCCGGACAGTCCCTCGTCGGCCGACCACAGCCGGGCCGTGTCCCGCACGGTCACCAGCAGCCGGGGGCGCAGCGCGGTGCCCGGTTCGCCCAGCTTGAGCCGGTCGAAGACCTGGTGGAAGACGGCCGTGGTGAGCATGGACGCGGCGCTCCCGGAGGAGGCGAGGCAGATGACCGCGTACTCGTGCACCGGCCGCCAGTGCCGGGCGATCAGCATGGCGGTGGACTGGGCCACCTCGCTGTCCGCGCCGCCGCGTATCCCGGCGGCGAGGGACTCGTCGGATTCTCCGGGTCCCCCGCCGGGCGGGGGATAGGGCGGAAGGGGGGGCTGGAGGGTGGGCACTGAGCGAATTCCTTTGGTACGTACCTTGTCCGATGCGGCAGGGAGCGGGAATTCGCCTCCGCCGACGAACGCAGGGGACCCGGCCGTGACCCCCCGCACGGGTGGTTCACCTTTGCACAACTAAGTCACGCACAACAAGGCGGCGACTGGAGCCGCGCTTATTGATGGAATGTCGATAACGGAAACCTACTCCCGCCGTGGCGCCCGCTATTGAGCGCTCTTTTGCGGCCCGGCCTGATTCCGCCCTTGCGCCCCGTGTGAAACGCGCACACCCAGCGAAGGGCCGCGCACGCTCCCGCCGCACCGGCCCGCGTAGTTGGCTGGAACCGGCCACTTCCTCGGAGGCCCCGCGCAGGACGGCGGCTCTCCTGCGCGAAACGGCCGCCGGCCTTGCTCCTCCCGCCCTCGGCCGGCGGCCCGAGGTGTTTCCCCCGCCTGCGGCGGTCCGGGAAACGTTTGCGCGCCTATATCTGCCAGGACCTCAACCGGTCGGCCGCTCCGTAGACGTCGGTCTTGCCGTCGAGGAGGTCACGGGCGAGGTCGACGAGCGCGCCGTACGGCGGGTCGATGCCGACGCCGCTGGTGAACATGTACGCCACCGCCGTCGCACAGGCGAAGCGGGCGTTGGCCGAGGGCAGCGGCCTGAGCAGGGTCAGCGTGTGCAGCAGGGCGGCGGCCCGCCAGGCGGGGTCGGAGTCCACGCCGAGCCTGGGCGGGTCGACCCGGTGCCGCGCGACGGCGGCGACCAGCGCGGAGAAGTCGTTGACGGTGGGCTGCTCCGGCAGCACCTCCTCGTGGCGCTGGAGCAGCCAGGGCACGTCGATGTGGATGACGGACGTCATCGGTCAGGCGACCCGCCCCTCGCTCCGGGCGGAGCGTTCGTCGTCCGGGAAGGCGGCGGCGAATTCGTCGGCGTGGGAGGCGAAGAACCTGCGGAAAGCCTCCGCGCCCTCCTGCAGCGCCCGGTGCCGCGCGATGTCGGCCGCGGCCGCCTCCCGTACGAGTGCCTTCATCGACGTACCGCGTTCCTTGGCGATCTGCCGCAGGTCCTCCAGCTCGCGATCGCTGAATTCCACATTGAGGGCTGGCATGCCCTTCACGGTACCGCGCGGGTACTTACTCGTAAATATCCCCAGGTCACGTCTGTGCCCGCGCGGTACCGCAAGGTGTTCGGACCGGACCGCCGCCGAGTGCGGCGGGCCTATCCCTGGTCCGCCACGAAGGACGCCATCCGGGTCAGGGCCGCGTTCCAGTTGACCGCGGTCTCGTTGGTCGACCAGGACTGGATGTCGTCGATGTAGCAGAACTGGCCGACGCAGCCCTGCAGCTTGCTCTGGGCGTAGGGGTCCTGGATGCTCGAGTTCGGTCCGCCCGCCAGGGTGCCCGCCGGCGGGGACGGCAGCTTCGGATCGAGCTCGTGGGCATACCAACGGCTGTGCTGGTGCTGGGAGTCGACCTCACCGTAGCCGGTGACGTACGAGATGTTCAGCGCGTTGCGGCCGAGGATGTAGTCCATGCTCTGGACGGCCGCGTCGCGGTACTTCGCGGCGCCGGTGACGTCGTAGGCGCTCGCGATGACCACGGCGTTGTTGAGCACCTGATGGCTGGAGCCCCAGTCGTAGCGGTTGCCCGGCGGCGCGTACGGCATGCCGTACGGCTGCGAGGCCAGGGCGGACAGGTAGGCGTCCGCGCCCCGCACCACCGAGCGGCGCACCTGGTCGCGACCGGGCAGCTTGCTCGGGACGAGGGCGAGGTCGAGGCGGCCGGCCGCCGCCGTGCGGGACCAGTCGAAGCCGGTGGGGCCGAAGATGTCGGCGGTGTGCGCCGGCGAGTTCAGCACATGGTCGGCGAACGGCTTCTCGCCGGTGGTGAGATACAGCTCGGCCGCCGCCCAGTAGAACTCGTCGGTCACGTCGTCGTCGTCGTAGGCGCCGCCGCCGGTGCCGTCGGCCGGGTCGGCGTACAGGTCCGGGTGCGCGAGGGCCGCCGTCCAGGCCTTGCGCGCCGCCGTCAGCGCCTTCGCGGCGAAGGCCTTGTCGTAGGGCCGGTAGAGACGGGCGGCCTGCGCGGCCGTCGCGGCCAGGTTGAGGGTCGCCGCGGTGCTCGGCGGGTGCAGTTCGCGCTGCTGCGGGTCGTCGGCGGGCAGCAGCGGCAAGCCGGTCCACTGCGCGTCGTGGATCTTGTGATGGGCCATGCCGGCGAGCGGCTGTCCGTCGGGCACCTGCATCTTCAGCAGGAAGTCCAGCTCCCAGCGGGCTTCGTCGAGGACGTCGGGCACGCGGTTGCCGCTCTCGGGCAGGGCGAGCGTCCCGTCGCCCAGTTTCGCCGGGTGACCGGTGCGGGCGACGAGAGAGCGTTCGTAGGTGCTGAGCAGCTCCCAGGCCGCGATGCCGCCGTTGACGACGTACTTGCCGTGGTCACCGGCGTCGTACCAGCCGCCGGAGACGTCGAGACGGTAGTCGCACTCCCCCGGCCGGCACGGGACGCTCGTGTCGCCCAGGTTGGGGGCCGCTCCGGCATGGCCGGCCGCCCTGCCGTAGCCGGGCCGCAGGTCGTCGCGGATCGCGATGCCGCTGCGCTGCGTGTAGTAGTACTTCACCGCGTCGAGGCGCAACCGCTCGTAGGCGGCCGTGCCGATGTCGAAGGGACGGCTGGTCTCGCCGTCGGCGACCAGCGTGAAACCGGCGCCCCGCTTGCGGTAGGCCCCGAAGTCGATCGTGTGGACGTTCTGTCCGGACGAGACGTCGACGCCGCGCGGCACGCTCCAGCCGTGCGCGACCGTCGCCCCCGCGGCGTTCTTGAGCTGCCAGGGCAGCTTCGCGGCGGCGTCGGTGACGAGAGTGGCGTTCTTCGGCCCCGCGGGCAGATAGGCGACCTGGTTGACGCGCACCCGCGGCCCGGTGTCCGGCTCGTACACCTGCGGCGGCACCCCGCCCAGCAGCGAGACGTCGTCCAGGCAGAACCGCCATGGATCGGCGCTCCCGCCCACCTGGAAGGCGACCTGCGCCTCGGTGCTGTCGACCGGCGAGGTGAACGTGTAGGAGTACGAGCCGCCCGCCGCGTCCAGCACCGGGGACGCTTCCTGCCAGGTGTCGTACGGGGAGACCGACAGCCCCACGATCGCCCGCACCGCGTGTCCCTCGGGGACCGCGGAGGCACGGAACGAGAAGCGGTACGTCGTGCCCTTCACCAGGGTGATCGCGTTCTGGCCGACGGCGGAGTCCCAGCGGTTGGCGGTGCCGCCCGGCACGTCCGCGCACAGCCGCCCCTCCGAGAGGCCGGCGGTGACGTTGCTGGTCCACCAGGGGTCGGCGGTCGTGTCGAAGCCGCCGTTCCAGACCTGCTCGACCTCGTCGGCTCCGGCGTTCTGCGCGGGCAGCGCGGTGAGCGCGGCGCCCAGCAGGGCCGCGAGGGACAGCAGCGTGGTTCTGCGTCGTTTCACGTCCAGGCTCCTCGGTGAGGTGCGGGACGCTCCGCGCGAGGTCTGGACATGATCGCGTGGGAGCGCTCCCAGAACGGGATCGCAGGATATAACCGCCGCGCGCTTGTGGATAGTTGACGGAGCGAAGCACCGTGCGCGAGCGCCGCGGGCGCACGGTGG
>NZ_JBHVYK010000103.1:0-17766 GCF_042880855.1 Streptomyces sp. NPDC058291 | reverse complement strand
GGGCGGGCGCACGGTGGGGCGGGCGCACGGTGGGGCGGGCGCACGGTGGGGCGGGCGCACGGTGGGGCGGGGGTGTCGCGAGCACCGGGGTCGTCGGGCCCGGACCAGGTGCCGGGAGCAGGCGAGACCCGAGCCGGCCGGGGCCCGGCCCGGCTGGGGCGGCGTTGTCAGTGGCGGGTCCTAGGGTGGATTGTGCGAGCACTCGTGCGCACCGGGGCGCCCCGCGCATCCGCCGAACAGGAGGTCGTCATGACCACGTTGCCCGACCGGTCCCGCACCGCGCTGCTCGTCGTGGACGTCCAGAACGGCGTGGTGGCCGGAGCCCCCCGTCGGGACGAAGTGATCGCCAACATCGGCGTCCTGGTCGGCGCGGCCCGCGCCGAGGAAGTGCCGGTCGTCTGGGTGCAGCACTCGGACGCCGGTCTGACGCCCGGCAGCGACGGCTGGCGCTACGTCGACGAGCTGCTCCGCCTGGACCACGAACCGCTGGTGCACAAGAGGTACGCGGACTCCTTCGAGGACACGGAACTGGAATCGGTGCTCGCCGAGCACGGGGTGGGCCGGGTCGTCGTCGCGGGGGCGCAGACGGACATGTGCATCCGCGCGACCCTGCACGGTGCCTTCGTACGCGGGTACGACGTGACGCTGGTCGGCGACGCGCACACCACGGAGGACCTCACCGCGTACGGCGCTCCTGCTCCGGAGCAGGTGATAGCCCACACCAACCTGTACTGGTCGTGGCAGAGCGCGCCCGGCCGCAGCGCGGGCACCGTGGACACGGCGGAGGTGACGTTCGAGCCGGCCGGGAAGACCCGGACGGGCTGAGCCGCCCGGGCCCCGTTGCGGTTCGGCCCGCCCGCGCCCGGGCGCCACGCCATCGTCCTCATCCCTCACGCCCTCACGCCGTCACGCCCTCACGCCCTCACGCCGTCACGCCTCCAGTCGGGTGATGCGGATCGCGCCCTGGGCCGTGCCGGGTGCGCTGCTGGTGAGGGTCAGCCGTAGTCCGGTGCCGCGTACGGGAGCGAAGGTGAGGACCGTCGGCGCGTCCGAGGCGGTGGCCCAGTCGACGGCCGCCCCGGTGACGGGTGCATACCGCTCACCGTCCCAGACCTCGGCGTCGACCGAGGCGGGCAGGCTGTGCGTGGCGTCGACGGTGAACGAGAGCTCCACCCGGTCGAAGGTCCGGGCGCGGCCGTAGTCCACCGAGACCCAGTCCTTGCGCCGGGCGCCGTCGAAGGCCGGCAGCAGGGCCGTGGCCGCCTTGGTGAAGGCGTTGGACCAGCCGGTGGCCGGGTCGCCGTCCAGCATGGCCGCGGGCAGGGTGTCCGCGCGGCCGGAGTACCCGGCGTCGGCGTGGGGGCGGGGCACGGCCGCCGGCGCCTCGGGGGCGAAGATCGCGGCCGGGGTGGTCGCCGTGGAGCGGGCGGGCGTCGTGCGCACGGTGACGGCCCCGCTGCGCAGGCCGTCCACGCGCGCGGTCACCTTCAGGGCGCCGGCCCGGACGCCGGAGCGCACGATGGCGAGAGCCTTGCCGTGGAAGGCGGTGCGGGTGGCGGCCTGGTAGCGCTCGGCGCTCTCCTGCCGGCCGTTGTCGCAACCGGCGAGGGAGCCGCCGGTCACCCCGAAGGAGATGAGGTGCTCGGCGTCGGGCACGACCGTCCCCCGCGCGTCGGCCACCTCGGCGGTGACGAAGACGAGCGAGCGGCCGTCCGCCGGAAGGGACGTGCGGTCCGCTGTGAGGCGTACGGACTGCGGGGCGCCGGCCGTGCGCAGCGTGTCGGTGGCGACCGTCCGGCCGTTCCTGCGCGCCACCGCCCTCAGCTCGCCCGGGGCGTAGGGCACGTGCCAGGTCAGGTGCAGTTTGCCCGCGCTGCCGTTGGGGCTGGTGTAACTGCCCGGGTAGGGGCCGGTGGTGAACGTCTTGTCGTCGCCGGTGGCCTCGGTCGTCTCCCGGTAGAGGCGGCCGTCGACCGTCCTCTTCCTGTCGAACGCGCGCACCCCGAGGGATCTTCCGTCGAGGTACAGCTCCACGGTGTCGGCGTTGGAGTAAGCCCACACCTCGACCGTGTCGCCGGCCTCGTGGTTCCAGGTCATCGGCACCAGATGGACCATGGGCTCGTCGTTCCACTGGCTGCGGAAGAGGTGGTACATGTCCTTCGGGAACCCGGCCGTGTCGACCGCGCCGAAGAAGGACGCCTTCACCGGGAACACGTTGTAGGGGGTGGGCTCGCCGATGTAGTCGATGCCCGACCACAGGAACTGCCCGGCGAACCACTTCCGGTCGCGGTCCTTCTTGAGCCCGTACTCGCCGCTCATCGTCCAGGAGGCGAGGTTGTTGTCGTAGGAGGAGACGGCCCGTCGCCCCGGTGTGTGGTTCTCGCCGGTGTTGAGGTGCTCGGGCTCCTGGTAGGCGCCGCGGGTCGAGGTCTCCGAGGACGACTCGGACTCGAAGAGGAACAGGTGCGGGTAGGCGGCGTGCAGGGCGTCCACGGACTTGGCGGTGTTGTAGTTCAGGCCGAGGCCGTCCAGCTTGGCGAGCATCAGGTCGGCGGCGGAGCCCTTGGCGGGCGGGGTGCGGTACTTGTCCGAGCCGATGACCAGCGGGCGGGTGTCGTCCGCCGCCCGGATGGCGGCGATGATGCGGTCCGCCATGGCCAGACCGGCGGCGGAGGTGGAGTCGGGGATCTCGTTGCCGATGGACCACAGCAGGACGGCGGGCGAGTTGCGGGCCGCGAGCACCATCTCGGTCGCGTCCCTCTCGCACCACTCGTCGAAGAACCGCCCGTAGTCGTAGCGGGTCTTGCCGGTCCTCCAGCAGTCGAAGGCCTCCACGAGCATCACGACGCCCAGTTCCTCGCAGACCTGGATCATCTCCGGCGAGGGCGGGTTGTGGGAGGTGCGGAAGGCGTTGACGCCCATGGACTTCATGATCGTCATCTGTCGGCGCACGGCGTCGAGGCTGGTCGCTGCGCCGAGCGCGCCGAGGTCGTGGTGGAGGTCGACGCCCTTGATCTTGGCGGGTCTGCCGTTGAGGTGGAAGCCCTCGTCCGGGTCGAAGCGGAAGGTGCGGATGCCGAAGGGGGTGCGGTAGGTGTCGGTGACCCGGCCGGCGACGCGCAGTTCGGTGAGCAGGGTGTAGCGGCGCGGGGTGTCGACGTCCCACCGCTCGGGGCGGCGCACGGTGAGCTCGTGGGTCGCCGTGGCCAGGTCGGCGACGGCGACCGTGGAGGACGTACGGGCGGCGGTGCGGCCGCGCGGGTCGAGGATCCGGGAGACGACCTCGACGTCCGCCGCGGCGCCGGCGGCGTTGGCGACGGTGGTGGCGACCCGGATGACGGCGCGTCCGTCGGTGACCTCCGGGGTGGTGACGCGGGTTCCCCAGCGGGCCACGTGCACGGGCTCGGTGACGACCAGCCGGGCCTCGCGGTAGATGCCGCTGCCGGAGTACCAGCGGCTGCTGGGGAGCCGGTTCTGCACCTTGACGGCGAGGACGTTCCCGGTGCGGCCGTCGGTGTGCAGCAGATCGGTGAGGTCGTAGGCGAAGCCGGTGTAGCCGTAGGGGTGGCGGCCGACCTCGACGCCGTTGCAGTAGACGGTGGAGTCCATGTAGACGCCGTCGAACTCGACCGAGACCCGCCGGCCGGCGCAGTCGGGCGGCAGGGTGAAGGCGAGGCGGTACCAGCCCAGGCCGCCGGGGAAGAAGCCGGTGCCGCTGGTCGTGCCGTGCTGTGTGGTGGGGGTCTGCTCGATGCTCCAGTCGTGCGGGACCGCCACCTCGCGCCAGGCCGAGTCGTCGTAACCGGGGGCGGCGGCGTCCGCGTACCGCCCGGTCGGATCGGTGATCCCGTCCAGGTTCGCCGACGCGAAGCGCCAGCCGTCGCGCAGCGCGACGGTCCGGCGGCCGCGGGCGCTCGCGAGCGCCTCGGCGGCCCGTGCCGCCGGGGCGCCGAGGAGCGGTCCGGCGGCCGGTGCGGCCGCGGAGGCGGCAAGGACCGATCTGCGAGTGACCGTCATGGTCGGCTCTCCCTCATCAGGAACCAGAAGTACTCACAACTGATCGATTACAAACAGAATCTGACGACGTCATGCATGCACCCGTCAAGGCCTCGGAAGCACCGCCGACCGCGGGGAACCGCACCCGGTCCATCTCCGCGAGATCGTCCGGTTTTGGCTCTTGACCCTGCCGGGAACCCGCTCTCCGGCCGTCCCCCGGGGGTTCTCGTCCACGCCTGAGCGGAACGCACTAGGCTGGAACGGAAGTGACGTGCCCGTTCACTGTGAGTGTCCGCGATGGAGTGGCGAGATGAGCCCGGAGTACCCGTTCGACGAGGCTGCGACGGCCCGGGCTGTCGTCGACGACGCCGGAACGCTCGTCGGGTGGAACGCGGGGGCCCGCGCCCTCTTGGGCTGGGAGACGTCCGAGGTCGTGGGCCGGCCCGCGGCGCACCTGGTGGCCGGAACGGCACCCGCGCTCACCGGACCGCGCTGGGCCGGAACGGTCACTTTGCGCCACCGCGACGGCCGGCCGGTGCCGGTATGGCTGCTCGCCCACCGCGCCGAGTCCCCGCACCACGGCCCGGGACAGTGGCTCATCGTGACGCCGGTGGCCGGACCCGACGGCGCCGCCCCCGTGGACGACCCGCTGGCCTCGGCGGCGCTCGTCCAGTCGCCCTGCGCCGTGGCGGTCTACGACGAACGCCTGCGGCTGCGCCGGATCAACGAGGCGATGGGCGAGGTGATCGGCCTGCCCGAGGACCGCATCCGGGGACTGCGGCTCTCCGAGATCGGCGGCCGGCCGCAGAGCACGGAACTCGAAGGGCACATGCTGCGGGTGCTCACCAGCGGTCAGCCGCAGGACGTGCAGATGTACACCCGCACCGGCGGCGAGGAACGGGCCCACGCCTGGCTGGCCCGGATGGCGCCGGTCACCGACGCGACGGGCCGGGTGCTGGGCGTGTGCCTGGCCGCCCACGACTTCACCGACAACTACCTGGCCCGCGAACGGCTCCAGCTGGTCAACGAGGCCAGCGTGCGCGTCGGCACCACCCTCGACGTCACCCGGACCGCGCAGGAGCTGGCCGAGGTGTGCGTGCCCGCGCTCGCCGACTTCGTCAGCGTCGACCTGCTCGACCCGCACGACGGCGGGGAGCTCCCGACCCGGTTCACCCCGCCGCTCGCCCTGCGCCGCACCGCGCACGCCTCGGTCCACGCCGGCACCCCGGAGGCCGTGGCCAAGCCCGGGGAGGCGCAGAGTTACCCGGCGGGCTCGCCACAGGTCGACTCGCTCGTCGCGGGGCACGCCATCGTCGGCACCGTGCCCAGCGGCGAGCTGGACGCCTGGCTGACCTGGGACCCGGTGCGCGGGGCGCGGGTGCGCGAGCTCGGCATCCACTCGACGATGTCGGTGCCCGTCCGGGCCCGGGGCGTGACGCTCGGCGTCGCCGTGCTCACCCGGTTCCGCCGCCCCGACCCGTTCACCCCGGACGACGTGCTGCTCGCCGAGGAGATCACGGCACGGGCCGCCGTCTGCATCGACAACGCCCGCCGGTTCTCCCGCGAGCGCGAGACGGCCCTCGCCCTGCAGCGCAGCCTGCTCCCGCGCACCCTGCCGCGGACCGCCGCGGTCGACGCCGCGTCGCGCTACCTGCCGGCCGCCCGCGCCGGAGTCGGCGGGGACTGGTTCGACGTCATCCCGCTGTCGGGGATGCGGGTGGCGATGGTCGTCGGCGACGTCGTCGGACACGGCATCCAGGCCTCGGCCACCATGGGCCGGCTGCGCACCGCCGTCCGCACCCTCGCCGACATCGACCTGGCCCCCGACGAGCTGCTGACCCACCTCGACGACCTGGTCGTGCGGCTGTCCGAGGAGGCCGGGAGCGAGGGCAGCCCCGGCGAGGTCGGCGCGACCTGTCTGTACGCGGTCTACGACCCCGTGTCCCGGCGCTGCACCCTCGCGCGGGCCGGCCACCCCGCGCCCGTCGTGCTGCGGCCGAACGGCACCGTCCGGCGGGTCGAGCTGCCCGCCGGTCCCCCGCTGGGCGTGGGCGGCCTGCCGTTCGAGTCGGCCGTGCTGGAGGTCGCCGAGGGCAGCGTGCTCGCCCTGTACACCGACGGCCTGACCAAGTCCCGCGACCGCGAGGAGCAGTCCGGTCACCGGCTGCTGATCGAGGCGCTGGCCACGCACGCGGACTCCCTGGACGAGACCTGCGACCGGATCCTGCACGCCCTGCTGCCGCCCGGCGGCACCCCCGACGACGTGGCCCTGCTGCTGGCGCGCACCCGGGGGCTGCCCGCCGCCCAGGTCGCGACCTGGGACATCCCGGCCGATCCCGCACTGGTCGCGCCGATCCGCAGACAGGTCGTGGAGCAGCTGTCGCGCTGGAAACTGAGCGAGGCGTCGTTCACCACCGAGCTGGTGGTGAGCGAGCTGGTCACCAACGCCATCCGCTACGGCTCCCGACCGATCCGCCTGCGCCTGATCCACGACGGCGCGACACTGATCTGCGAGGTGTCCGACAACAGTCACACCGCCCCGCACCTGCGCCGGGCGAAGACCTTCGACGAGGGCGGCCGCGGCCTGCTCCTGGTCGCCCAGCTCACCCAGCGCTGGGGCAGCCGGCACACCCCCGAGGGCAAGACGATCTGGGCGGAACTGAGCCTGCTCGACGAGAACTGAGCGGGCTGCCGCGGCCCCGGCGACTTGGCGGACGTTTTACCCGGGCGTGTTTTCATGGACCGGCACCCGAACCCGTTCGATGGGCGGGCCCCGGCCCAGGCCCCGCCTCCGGAGTACTCCTCTGAACACCCCGCTCGCCGAAACCCTGTCCGTCTGTCTGCTCGCCGCCTCCCTGGTGTGGGCCGTACTGCGCCCCGCCGGCAGGTCGGAGGCGTTGATCGCCGTCCCCGCCGCGGCCGCCGCGATCGCCCTCGGGGCGGTGTCGCCGCAGCACGCGCTGGCCGAGGCCGAACGGCTCGGACCGGTCGTCGGCTTCCTCGCGGCGGTGCTGGTGCTGGCGCACCTGTGCGACGTCGAGGGACTGTTCACCGCGTGCGGGGCGTGGATGGCCCGCCGGGCCGCCGGCCGCCCCCGGCGGCTGCTCGTCGCCGTGTTCGTGCTGGCCTCCGTGGTGACGGCCGTGCTGAGCCTGGACGCGACCGTGGTGCTGCTCACCCCGGTGGTGTTCGCCACCGCCGCCCGGATGGGCGTCCGGTCCCGGCCGCACGTCCACGCGTGCGCGCACCTGTCGAACACGGCCTCGCTGCTCCTGCCGGTCTCCAACCTCACCAACCTGCTGGCGTTCGAGACGAGCGGGCTGAGCTTCACCCGGTTCGCCGCGCTGATGGCGCTGCCCTGGGTCGTCGCGGTCGGCGCCGAGTACCTGGTCTTCCGTCGGTTCTTCGCCGCCGACCTGCCCGCCGTGGAGGGCGGCGCCGACGACGGCCCCGCGCCCGAACTGCCCCTGTTCGCGCTGGTCACCGTCGCCTGCACGCTCGCCGGGTTCGTCGTGGCCTCCGCCGTCGGGATCGAGCCGGCGTGGGCGGCGCTCGCGGGCGCCCTGGTCATGTCCGGGCGGGCGCTGGCCCGGCGGCGGGTGACGCCGGTCGCCGTGGTGCGGTCCGCGGCGCCGGGATTCCTGGCGTTCGTGCTGGCGCTCGGCGTCGTCGTGCGCGCGGTGGTCGACAACGGGCTCGCCGACGCCCTGCGGAACGTCCTGCCCGACGGCTCGGGCCTGCTCGCGCTGCTGGGCGTGGCGGCGCTCGCCGCCGTCCTGGCGAACCTGATCAACAACCTGCCGGCGGTGCTGGTGCTGGTGCCGCTCGCCGCCCCGGCCGGGACCGGGGCGGTGCTCGCCGTGCTGCTCGGGGTGAACATCGGCCCCAACCTGACCTACGCGGGATCCCTGGCGACGCTGCTGTGGCGGCGCGTGGTCCAGGAACGCGACGAACACGTCGGGGTCGGCGAGTTCACCCGTCTGGGACTGCTCACGGTGCCGGCCGCCCTGATCCCGGCCGTCGCCGCGCTGTGGGCCTCGCTCCAGGTGATCGGCGTCTGACCGCTGCGCCGGCCGACGGTTCCGCCGACCGTCAGCTTCCGCCGACCGTCAGTTCGGCCGACCGCCGGAGCCGTACTGCCCGTATCCCCCATAGCCGTAACCGTTGCCATAGCCGTTGCCGTAACCGCCATAGCCGCCGTAACCCGAGCCGCCATAGCCGCCGGGCGGGCCGGGCTGTCCGCCCCCGGGGCAGGGGTAAGGGTAGGACGACGGGCAGGACCCGTTGTCCGAGCCGGACGGCGAGCCCGTCGTCGGCGTGGGCGCCGGGGCGGCGGTCGGGCCGGCGGACGGCGTGCCGGCCGGTGCGGGCACGGGCGACTTCGCCCTCCGGGGCGTGGGGTCCTGCGTCGGGGTCCCCGAGGCGGTGCTGTCGGCGCCCCAGTTGACGAACTGCATCTGCGGGTCGGGCTTCGAGGTGTCGATCACCCAGCGCTGCGCGGCGCTGTCCACCCGGTTCTTCAGCACGAGAGCGCCCGATCCGTCCGTGGCGGCCGGCGCCAGCGCGAGGTTCTGGCCCGAGCGCGGGACGAGCGTTCCCTGCAGAGTGAAGTCGTACCGGACGTTCCGCGGATCCGGCTGGCCGGCGCCGGCGCACGGGGCGAGCCGGACCGAGTAGCCGAGGCGCGAGTCCAGACACAGACCGGCGTCGGCCGCGCTGCGCAGCAGCCCGTCCGGCTCGTACGACCACTGCTGGCCGGCCGCCGCCGAGCACGTGGCCAGTCGGGTCTCCGCGCCGTCGGCGGGCCTGTCGCCCACGACCGCGATGCACAGCCCGGAGGCGGCGTTGCGCAGGCGCCCGCGCATGGCGCCCCGGGCGTCGTCGTCGGCGCCGGCCCACGACGGGCCGGAGGCGGCCGTGTCCGGCCCCGTCGCCGGGGCCTTCGCCGCCTCGCTCTCCGCGCCCGGGCCGGTGTCGTCCCCGGAGCCGAGGGCGGCCCACACGACGAGCGGCAGGACGACGATCCCGCTCACCGTCAGCACGGCGGCGGTCAGGTTGCGGCGGCGGGCGCGACGGGCCGCCTTCTGGGCCGAACGGCTCGTTCCCGGGCGGGGATCGGCGCCGGCGGCGGACCGGTCGACCGGTCCGCCGACCCGCGCCTTGATGCGGGCCAGCGCGCCCGGCCGCGGTGCGGCTCGCCGGCTCGCGCCCGGCGCCGCTGCGGCGGCGGATGCGGATGCGGACGCGGATGTGGCGCCGAACGCGGACGCGGCGGGCGTCCCGTCGGTGAAGGCCTCGCCCGCGTAGCCCCGGGGCGGCTCGGCGGCCGTGTCGGCGAACCGGCCGTCGCCGGCCATCCGGACCTCGACGTAGGCCGCGGCCGCCCAGCCGAGGATTCCCTCGGCCAGGGCTGCGCCGAGCAGTCCCTCGAACTGCCGGAGCTGGTCGGCGGTGTGGGCGCAGTGCCGGCACTGTTCCAGGTGGCGGCGCAGGTCGGGGTCGAGGTCGGCGCCGCCGCGGCGGCAGGTGACGTCCAGCAGCCGGTGGTAGCGGTGGCACTCGTCGTCGGTGGCGAGTTCGCGGTGCACCTGGAGGCACTCCTCGCGCAGCCGCTCGCGGGCCCGGCGCAGTTCGACGCGGGCGCCGTCCTCCTCCAGGCCCAGCAGGCCGCCCGGCACCGCCAGGGGCTCGGCCTCCACCTCGACGTGCCAGAGCATGCAGCGGGCCGACTCGGGCAGGCGCTGGAACGCCCGGGACAGCATGCGCCGGTGCACGGGCGGCAGCATGAGGGCGGCCGCGCGGTCGCCCGCCATGCCGTCGTCGTCCTCGCCTTCGGCCTCGGAGCGCAGCGCGGGGTGCAGCAGGTCACGGCGGCCGTCGGCGTCCCACTCGGCGGCGACCCGGCGCACGGTGACCAGCAGATGCGGGCGCCAGGCGGCCGTCGGTCCGTTCTGCCGCAGGGTCTCGCCGAACAGCCGGGTGAAGGCGGCCGTGGTGAGCATGCCGGCCGCGCGTTCGCCGTCGGTGCACAGCCGGGCGTAGGCGAAGGCCGCCTCCCAGTGCCGGTCCAGCAGCTCGCCGACGGGATGCAGCGCGGGCGACGCCCCCGTCCACTTCTTCAGCTGTGCGCTCAGTTGTTCGTCCGTCGCGTCGAAGCGGCGCGCCGAAGGGGAATTCGACAGGCCTGCGTCATTCACGGTCTGCATTTCCTTCCGGGGGCATGCGGCATAAAGTCCATACCATCGGGTATGCGATCCCGCCGGGGAAGCGGGATCGGCTCGCACAGGGTTCGGCGCCTCTGACATCCGCGAGGGGGCGGCTCTGGTGAAGGGTGGGGGGTCGGACGGGAGGCGCCTCGCGCGCACGGTGCAGAAAACGTTGTCCGTGCGCCGACAAGGCACACCTTCGCACAGCCGGACCTGGAGGAACAAGAGATCTCACGGTTTCCCGCAGGGCGCACCGGCCGAGAAATCTTGACGAATCGTCAATCCCCGATCCTGCCCTGAGGTCGTCGCTGGATCGGCGTCCCTTTTGGCACCCCTTTCGGCGGTGTTATCGAGGCGAGGAATCACCGGGCGCCGCCGGGCGCATTCCGTGCCGAACACCGTCCGGAGGCGCTTTTGCGCCCTTCCCGGCGATCGGCCGCCGAGCCGGGAACGGAACCGCGCTGTCGGAAGACGGTCCTTGCGCCCCGTACGGGTGGACACGCAGGCGTCGTTCGCGCGGGAGCAGGTACGGCCGCCGCCGATGTCCCGCGCCCCGGAGCCCAGGCCGGCCGGCCGGTTCCGGGTGAGCCCGCCCCTGCCGCGCCGGCTCAGTCGAGCAGGTTTAGCGCCCGCTCCCACCCGAACTCCTCGCCGGCGGCCCGGTCGTGGGCGGCCCCGAACCGCACGCCCATCGCGCGCAGCCGTATCAGGCTGTCCTGGTAGGCGGGATGGCGGGCGAGGGTCTCGTTGACGCACGGCAGGACGCCGACGGGGACACCGAGTCCGACGACCTCGCACAGGGTGCCCAGCGCGAGCGTGTCCGCCACTCCGGCCGCCCACTTGTTGACGGTGTTGAAGGTGGCCGGGGCGACCACGACCGCGTCGGGGTCCGGGAACGGCCGGGGGTCTCCGGGTCGCCGCCAGGAGGACCGGATGGGGAGCCCGGTCTGCGCCTCCACGGCGGCGACGTCGAAGAAGCCGTTCATGGCGAGCGGCGTCGCGATGACGCCGACCCGCCACCCCCGCTGCTGCGCGGCCGTGATCAGCCTGCCGACGTCCGCGGCGACGCCGGCGGCGCAGACGACGAGGTAGAGGAACGGCGGCTGTTCTTCGTCCTGTTCGGTCACCCGCGCACCCTACAAGCGGGACGGGCGCCCCGGGGCCGCTGTGCGGGGCGGGGCCGCGGACACGGCGGCCCCGCCCTCTCGTCGGCCCGCCGTGGACGCTCGCCTTCTGCGGGTCGCCGGTCCGCGGGCGTCGGACACCGGAGGTTCATCACCGGAGGTTCGTCACCGCGGCCGGACGTCGCCGTCGGGCGCAGGCGCGACGGCGGCGGCCGGGTCCGACGGCCACGCCCGCCCCGACGGCCACGCCCGGCGTGACGGCGAGGCGGCGTGACGGCGAGGCGGCGAGGCGGCGAGGCGGCGAGGCGGCGAGGTGGCGAGGCGGCCGCTCGGCCGGGACCCGCCCCCGGTGGGCGTCAGTCCGGCGGCCCGGACACCGTGATCGCGCCGACCGGGCAGGCCCGCACGGCCTCGCGGAGCATCGGGTCGCCGCCACCGTCCTCGCGGCCGGGAAGCACGGCGCTGAAGCCGTCGTCGTCCTGGGTGAAGACGCCCGGCGCGGCCAGGGCGCACTGACCGGCCCCGATGCAGACGTCCGTGTCGATGTGGATGTCCATGGGAGGGCCTCTCACCAGGTCACGGGGAGTTCCAGCATCCCCTGGATCGTGTCGCCGGGCTTGAAGCGGGCCTCGTCCGCCGCAACGGCCAGGCGCAGGCCGGGCAGCCGTGCGAGGAGGGCGCCCAGGGCGATCTCCAGCTCGGCGCGGGCCAGGTTCTGCCCCAGGCACTGGTGGACGCCGAAGCCGAAGGCGACGTGGTGGCGGGCGGAACGGCTCCAGTCGAGGGTGTCCGGCGCGGGGAAGGCGCTCTCGTCGCGGTTGATGACAGAGGTCGCGAAGACGACGCCCTCGCCGGCCCGGATCGTCGTCCCGGCCACGTCGATGTCCTCGGTGGCCTGCCGCAGCAGCCCGTCCGCGATGGACAGCATCCGCATCAGCTCCTCGACGGCCGCCGGCAACAGCGACGGATCGGCGCGCAGTTCGGCCAGCCTCTCGGGGTGCCGAAGCAGGGTGAAGACGCCGAGGGAGATCATGTTGGCGGTCGTCTCGTGTCCGGCGACCAGCAGGATCGTGGCCAGCGCGATGGCCTCCTGGCGGTCGACCGTCCCTTCCCGAAGCTCCTTGTCGACCAGGGCGTCCAGAACGCCGCCGCCGGACGGCGCCTCCAGCTTGCGGTCGATCAGCGCGCCGAGGTACTCGTCGAGCCGGTCCCGCGCCTCGCGCACCTCCTGCTGCACCCGGCTGCGCAGCAGACGCCGCGACTGCTCCTCGAAGAACTCGTGGTCGGCATACGGGACGCCCAGCAGTTCGCAGATCACGGTGGACGGCACGGGCAGCGCGAAGACGTTGACGAGGTCCGCGGGCGGCCCCTGGGCGAGCATCGCGTCGATCCGTTCGTCGACGACGCGCTGGATGGCCGGGCGCATGGCGGTGGCGCGCTTGAGGGTGAAGTGCGCCAGCACCAGCCGGCGCTGGGCGTGGTGCTCGGGGTCGTCGACGTTGAGCAGGGCGGCCCGACGGTCCGGCAGCGCCCGAAGCCGGGGCGAGGTCGCCGGGTAGCCGGGGCGGGTGCGGTCGGTCGACAGCCGGGGGTCGGCGAGCAGGGCGCGGGCCGCCTCGTGGCCGGTGACGAGCCAGGCGGTGGCGCCGTCGTAGAGGGTGACGCGGGCGAGCGGACGGGAGGCGCGCAGGGGGTCGTAGGCGGCCGGCGGCCGGTAGGGGCAGGTACGGTCCTGGGGGAAGGCGACGGCGACCGGCCCCTGCGGCGCCGCCTCCGCCGGGCGCGCCGCGCTGTCGCCGCCGGCTGGGACCGGGGGGTCGGTGACCTGGGCGTTGGTGGTGATCCGGGGGTCCGTTGCCTGGGTGGAGGTTGCCTGGGTGGAGGTTGCGTGGGTGTCCGTTGCCTGGGCGTCCGTCATGGTGACCTCGCAGACGAGGGGTGCGTCCTGCCGATCTTCATTAGATGCCCCGGGCACCTATAAGGCGACGCGGAGTTCGGCCAGATCGACGAACGGGGCGATACGGCCGGAACCGTTCGCTGCCCCGCCCCCGCCCCGGACCGCGTCGAGCGCGTCGCCCGACGTGCTGGCCGGCGTCCTCGTCGGTGCGGACGTCGACGTCCTCGTCGGTGCGGACGTCGACGTCCTCGTCGGCTTCCGGCCGGCGTCCCGGTCGGCGTCCGGTCGGCGACCCGGTCGGCGGGTGGGGAAAAGCGGTTGCCGTCCGACCGTCGCCACCCGCACGATCCAGCCATGTCCGCATACGAAACCTCTCCGCTGCCGTCGTCCGCCGCCGCTTCCCCGGCCCCGGTCCAGCAGCAGCCCGGCGCCCCCTGGAGGCCCGACACCGCCCGCTCGTGACGGCCGCGCTCGTCGCCGGCCTGGTCGCGGGATACGGCATCGCCCTGCCCGTCGGCGCGGTCGCGACCTACCTCGTCTCCCTCACCGCACGCACCTGCCTGCGCACCGGCGTGTGCGCGGCGCTGGGCGTCGCCACCGCCGACGGCGTCTACGCCCTGGTCGCCACAGTCGGGGGCGCCGCCGTCGCCGCGGTGGTGCGGCCGGTGCTGACGCCCCTGCGCTGGGCCTCGGCGCTGGTGCTGCTCGCGCTGGCGGTCCGGGGCGCGGCGACGGCGCTGCGCCAGTACCGGGCGCACCGGCTCAGCACCCGGTCCGCGCCCCCACCGCCGGGCCCCGCGCGGGCCTACCTGAGTCTCCTCGGCATCACCCTCCTCAACCCGACGACCGTGGTCTACTTCGCCGCGCTGGTCCTGGGCGACGGGGCCGGCGACGCCGTACGCCCCTTCGAGCAGGGCGCCTTCGTGCTGGCGGCCTTCGTCGCGTCGGCGAGCTGGCAGGTGACGCTCGCCGGAGGCGGCGCGCTGCTCGGCCGGGCCCTGACCGGCCACCGCGGCCGACTGGCGACGGCGCTCGTGTCGAGCACGGTGATGACGGCGCTGGCCGTGCGGGTGATGACGTAGGCCCGCCGCGGTACGGATGAAACAGACGGGTACCGGTGTTGAAGCACGACGCGAGACGGACGACGGCGACGCGGACCACGCGACGACGGCACGACGGACGACGTGACGACGCAGGACATGACGACGCACGACATGACGAAGGGGACGGATGCCATGCCTCTCGAAGGCGAGTACGAACCCAGCCCGGAGAAGTGGGTGCGCGACCAGGTGGAGCAGTACGAGCGCTCCGGCGGCACCGAGGCGACGACGCTGCTGGACACGGGGATGCCCGTCATCCTGCTGACCACCCGGGGCGCTAGGAGCGGGAAGCTGCGCAAGACCCCGCTGATGCGCGTCGAGCACGACGGCCGGTACGCCGTGGTGGCCTCCAAGGGCGGCGCGCCCCAGCACCCGGTCTGGTACCACAACGTCAAGGCCCACCCTCAGGTCGAGCTCCAGGACGGGCCGCGCAAGCAGGACATGACGGCCCGTGAGATCACCGGCGCGGAGAAGGCCGAGTGGTGGGAGCGCGCCGTCGCCGCCTATCCCCCGTACGCGGAGTACCAGGAGAAGACCGACCGGGAGATCCCGGTGTTCGTCCTGGAACCGGACGGCGGCGGCAGCTGACCGCAGCACCGACGCGCCGCCCGGACACGGGCGCACAGAGGCCCTCCGCCGCCGCGGAGGGCCTCTGTGCGGTACGCGACGATCGCGTGGACCTCTGGAGACGTCGAAACCTCTGAGGACCTCTGAGGACCTCTGAGGCCTCCTCAAGCCGGTGTGAGGGCCGCCGCCGCGGCCCCCGGGGTTCGGTGCCGGCCTCGCCGTCTCTCGGATCTCCGCGGTCCTTCGGGTGCCTCCGGTCCCGGCGGGATCTTCCGGGTCCCGTGAAGGATTCCGCCGGAGGCGGGCATGAAGACGTTCCCGCCGGGCAGCCGGATGTCAGGCCCCGCCGCGCTCCCCCGTCGCGGCGGGGCTTTTCGCCGCCTCGCGCGCGGGACGGTCGGTCACGTCGAGGAAGATCTGGTCGGCCTCGGGGACCACGCCGGCGATCGAGCGCTTGATGCGGACGGCGACCTCCTCGACGCGCTCGCTGTCCAGGCCCGGTATGAGGTCGATGCGGGCCGCCACCAGGGCCGAGTCCAGGCCCATCTTCATGGTGAACAGCGCCTCCACGCTGTCGATCTCGGGCTGGGCGTCGAGCAGCGCCCGGATGCGGGATCCGGTCTCGGGGTCGGCGGCCTCGCCGATGAGCTGGTCGCGGGCATCGCGCCCGAGCCGGTAGGCGACGAAGACGAGCAGCGCGCCGATGGCCAGCGAGGCGGACGCCTCCCACACCACCTGTCCGGTCACCATGTGCAGGGCCATCCCGATCGCGGCCAGGGTGACGCCGAGCACCGCCGTGCCGTCCTCGGCGACGACCGTGCGCAGGGCCGGGTCGCGCAGTCCCGCGACGGCGCCGCCCTGCCCGCGGACCTGGTGCAGCGCCCGCAGCAGCGAGGCGCCCTCGGCCACGAAGGAGACGCCGAGCACGATGAGGCCGGCCACATAGCCGCTCGTCGCCTCGTCGGCGCCGGACCGCAGAGCCTCGACGCCCTGGAAGACGGAGAAGCAGCCGCCCATGACGAAGATCCCGACGGCGGCGAGCAGCGACCAGAAGAACCGTTCCTTGCCGTAGCCGAAGGGATGCCGCCGGTCGGCGGGCCGGCGGCTGCGGCGCAGCGCGGCGAGGAGGAAGACCTCGTTCAGGCTGTCGGCGACGGAGTGCGCGGCCTCCGACAGCAGCGCGGGCGAGCCCGCGAGCAGCCCGCCCACCGCCTTCGCCGCCGCGATGATCAGGTTGGCGGCCAGGGCCACCAGAACCGTGACCCGTGTCTTCTTGTCGGCATTCCGTTCGGCACCGAGATCGCCTTTCTCGGAGATCGTCTCTTCGCCTGTGCGTCCGGCGTTCCCTGTGGAAGATGTCCCGCTCACGTTGGCCGACTGCCCCGGCGGGTTGGGCTCACACCGTGCCGTCGGCGGAAATCGGGGAACGCGTGGAGCAGGGAACGCATCATCACCAGGAGGAACCATGGGCGACGGGGGCGACGGGAACGCCGCGTACGGGCACACGACGTTCGAGCGGAGCGCGAGCCGGTTCGCGGACCGCGTCACCGCGGACGGGCGTGACGGCTGGCCCGTCGAGGCGGGCCGGTACCGTCTCGTGGTCAGCCGTGCCTGCCCCTGGGCGAGCCGGGCGGTGATCTCGCGGCGGCTCCTCGGTCTGGAGGACGCCCTGTCGATGGCGATCGCCGACCCGATCCAGGACGATCGCAGCTGGCGCTTCACCCTCGATCCGGACGGCCGTGACCCGGTGCTCGGCATCCGCTACCTGCGCGAGGCCTACGAACGACGGGAGAGCGATCCGCCGGGCGGGGTCAGCGTGCCGGCCGTGGTGGACGTGCCCAGCGGCGAGCTGGTGACCAACGACTACCAGCAGCTCACGCTCGACCTCGCCACCGAGTGGTCGGCCCTGCACCGCCCGGGCGCCCCCGACCTCTATCCCGAACGGCTGCGCGACCAGATCGACACGGTCATGGCCGGGGTGTACGAGGACGTCAACAACGGGGTGTACCGAGCGGGTTTCGCCAGTGAGCAGAAGGAGTACGAGGAGGCGTGTACGGGCGTCTTCCGGCGCCTGGACCTGCTGGCCTCCCGGCTGGCCGGGCAGCGGTACCTGGTCGGCGACACGATCACGGAGGCGGACATCCGGCTGTTCACCACACTGGTGCGTTTCGACGCCGTCTATCACGGTCACTTCAAGTGCAACCGCTGGAAGTTGACCGAGAACCAGGTGCTGTGGGCGTACGCCCGCGATCTGTTCCAGACGCCCGGCTTCGGTGACACCGTCGACTTCGACCACATCAAGCGGCACTACTACCAGGTGCACACCGGTATCAACCCGACCCGGATCGTCCCTCTCGGGCCGGACCTCGCCGGCTGGCGCTCGCCGCATCACCGGGAGGAGCTCGGCGGCCGTCCGTTCGGCGACGGGACGCCTCCCGGGCCGGTGCGCGCCGAGGAACAGGTTCCGGCACAGGGACGACCCTGAAACCCCCGTGCCCCTCACACAAGGAGAGACCGACGTGTCCAAGAAGAGGAAACTGCCCCTCGTCTACCAGCCCGTGGGCTTCGCGCTCGGCTGGGCTAGCGGCGCCCTCGCGGGCCTCGCGTTCCGCAAGGCGTGGAAGGCGATCCGGCATGAGGACGACGCTCCCGACGCCCTGGACCGGGACCGCGGCTGGGGCGAGGTCCTGCTGGCGGCGGCCGTCCAGGGCGCGATCTTCGCGGCGGCCCGCAGCGCCGCCGACCGGACCGGCGCCAAGGCGATCGAACGGTCCACCGGCGTCTGGCCCGCCAAGGACAAGACCGGCCGGGACTGAAGTCCCTGCGGCGTCCGCCCGCACCCCCGGCAGCCGGCCCGGGGCCGCCCGGCCGAGAGG
>NZ_JBHVYK010000102.1:0-26909 GCF_042880855.1 Streptomyces sp. NPDC058291 | reverse complement strand
CGACTGCACCGACACCGGCGCGTCTCCGCCCACCGCCACGGAGCCGACCTGGATCCGCCGGCTCTTGCGGCGCTCGGCCACCGGCCGGACCGGCATCTCGGGAAGTCCGAGGGACACGGCGGTCATGCCGTCACTCCCGGTTTCCGTTGACGGTCTCGCGCAGCGCCCGCAGGGACTCCTTGAGCGAGCCCATGGTGGCCAGGACGGCGGTGGGCTCGTAGCCGCAGTGCGCCATGCAGTTGGCGCAGCGCGGGTCCTTCCCCCGGCCGTACTTGTCCCAGTCGGTCTCCTCGATCAGCTCGCGGTAGGTCGGCACGTACCCGTCGCTCATCAGGTAGCAGGGCCGCTGCCAGCCGAAGAGCGAGTAGTTCGGGATCGCCCAGGCCGTGCACGGGAAGTCGGCCTTGCCCTCCAGGAAGTCCAGGAAGAGCGGGGAGTGGTTGAGCCGCCAGCGGCGCCGGTTGCCGCCCGCGAAGGCCTTCTTGAACAGTTCGCGGGTCTGCTCGACGCCCAGGAAGTGCTCCTGGTCGGGAGCCTTCTCGTAGGCGTACGCGGGCGAGATCATCATCTCGTCGACCTTGAGCTCGTCGTTGAGGTAGTTGAGCACCTCGATGATGGTCTGCGGGGTGTCGGTGTTGAAGAAGGTCGAGTTGGTGGTCACCCGGAAACCGCGCTGCTTGGCCTCCTTGATGGCCGCCACGGCCTCGTCGAACACGCCCTCCTTCGCCACCGACTCGTCGTGGCGTTCGCGCAGACCGTCGATGTGCACGGCGAAGGCGAAGTAGGGAGAGGGGGTGAACTTGTCCAGCTTCTTGCGCAGCAGCATGGCGTTGGTGCAGAGGAAGACGTACTTGCGCTTCGCCACCAACTGGCGGACGATCTCGTCGATCTGAGGGTGCATCAGCGGCTCGCCGCCGGCGATGGACACCATGGGCGCGCCGGACTCCAGCACGGCGCCCACGGCCTGGGCGACGGGCATGCGCTGCTTGAGCACTCCCGCCGGATGCTGGATCTTGCCGCAGCCCTCGCACTTGAGGTTGCAGGCGAACAGCGGTTCCAGCTCGACGATGAGCGGGAACTTGTCCCGCTTGCGAAGCTTCTGTTCAACCAGGTATGTAGCGACCTTGATGGACTGGCGCAGCGGCATGGCCATGTGGCTCACCTCCGGGGGAGCAGAACATTACGGTGCCATTCGAAAAAAGCAGGCAGGACCGAGCGAAGAACGCGGAAAGCCGATATTCCACCGCGCACCGTGCCGATCCGGACGAGTTCATGTTCTGGAGCGTCCACGACCACCCGGACGGCCGCAACCGGGCGCGGCTCGGAGCGGACGGCGCAGAGCAGCGTGGCCGCCGACTCCATGTCGACGGCGATCGCGCCGGTCGCGCACAGGTCCGCCCGCTCGTGACCGCGGACCACGTGGTCGGAGCCGGTGAGCGGGCCGGTGTGGACGGTCCGCCCGGGCAGGATGCGCACCAGCTCCTTGACCAGCAGTTCGGTGCCGACGCAGGGGACGCGGCCGCGCGGGTCGCGGGTCTCCTCGGCGACCACCAGGTCGCCGGGGTGCATGCCGGGGGCGAGCCCGGCGCAGAAGCCCGTGGCCAGCACGGCCGCCCCGCCCAGCACCGGGTCGGCCAGGACCCGGCTGACGGAGCGCTCGGCCGCCCTGGGACCCATGCCCGTCCGCAGGACGGTGACCGGCCCGTCGGCTCCGCCGCGATCGCCCATGCGCAGGGCGAGGTACTCGATGCCGAGCGCGCAGGCGATCAGCAGCGGAGCCGGGACGGGCTGTGTGCTCATCAGCCCCCCTCGGCCTCGGCGGACGCCGCGTGCGGGGCGGGCTTCTTGCTGAACGGCTCGCCGTGCACGTAGCGGCCGAGCGCGGTCAGCGGGAAGACCTGCCGGTAGAGGTGGTAGTTGATCGAGAAGTCCCAGGGGAAGCCGGTGCCGGTGAAGTGGGGCTCGTCCCAGGAGCCGTCCTCCTGCTGGGTCTGCGCCAGCCACGCGACGCCCCGTTCGACGGCCTTGGAGTCCTTCTCCCCCGCCGCCAGCAGGGCCATCAGCGCCCATGCCGTCTGCGAGGCCGTCGAGGCGCCCCGGGCGCTCCAACGGGCGGGGTCCTGGTAGGAGCGCAGGTCCTCGCCCCAGCCGCCGTCGTCGTTCTGCACCCGCTCCAGCCAGCCGACCGCCGCCCGGATCGCCGGGTGCCGGGCGGGCAGGCCCGCGGCGGTGAGGGCGGGCACCACCGAGCCGGTGCCGTAGAGGTAGTTGACGCCCCAGCGCCCGAACCAGGAGCCGTCCGGCTCCTGTTCGGCGAGCAGCCACTCGATGCCGCGCCGGGTGCGCGGGTCGTGCGAGAGGCCCTCGATCGCCAGCATCTCGACGACGTGCGCGGTGACGTCGGCGGACGGCGGGTCGATGACCTCGCCGAAGTCGCAGAACGGCAGCCGGTTGGGGAACGGGCTGGTGTTGTCGACGTCGAAGGCGCCCCACCCGCCGTTGCGGGACTGCATCCCGAGGTTCCAGCGCACTCCGCGCGCGACGGCCCGGTCCATGCGCTCGGGGTCGTGGTGCCTGACCCGTCGCAGTGCGAGGACGACCTCGGCGGTGTCGTCGATGTCAGGGTAGTTGTCGTTGTGGAACTCGAACGCCCATCCGCCGGGCGGCAGTTGCGGCCGGCGCACCGACCAGTCGCCGGGTCGCACCACCTGCTCGCCGAGCATCCAGTCGGCGGCCTTGACCAGTTGCGGGTGGTCGGCCGGCAGTCCGGCGTCGGCGAGGGCGATGGTGGCCAGACAGGTGTCCCACACCGGCGACTGACAGGCCTCGACCATCCGGGCGCCGTCCTCACGCCACACGGTGTACTGGTCGAGCGACTCCAACCCGGCCCGCATCACCGGGTGTTCGAGGTCGTAGCCGAGCAGGTGCAGGGCGATGACGGAGTACACGGCGGGCGGCTGGATCCCGCCCCAGCAGCCGTCGTTCTCCTGACGCTCGACGATCCAGCGGGCGGCCGAGTTCAGGGCCGCCCTGCGCAGTCTGCGCACCGCCACCGAGCGGTAGCCGCGCACCACCTTGTCGAGCCGCTGGAAGAGTCCGTCCCAACTGGTGACGGGAGCAAGGGCCTTGGGAGGGTTGGGGTTCGCGGGGTCGGTGTGCAGTTCGTCCAGCGGGAACGGCGCCGGACGCACCGGGCGCTTCGCCGAGACGACGGTCAGGGGCACGATGGTCTGCCGGGCCCAGCAGCCGAAGTTGTAGATGCTCAGCGGGAACCATTTAGGGAAGAACAAGAGCTCGGGCGGGAGTTCGGGCAGGTCCTCCCATTTCCACCAGCCGAACAGGGCCAGCCAGATGCGGGTGAAGACCCGGGCGGCGGCGATGCCTCCCTGGTCGCGGACCCAGGCGGAGGCCCGGGCCATGTGCGGGGCGCCGGGGGCGTCGCCGGCCAGGCGCAGCGCGACGTACGCCTCGACGGTGGCGGACAGGTCGGGCGGGCCGCCGTAGAAGGTGGCCCAGGTGCCGTCCTCACGCTGTTCGCCGCGCACGAAGAGGGCGGCGGCCCGGGTCGTCGCCTCGTCGCGGATGCCCAGGAACTGGCGGAGCAGCAGGTCCTCGGCGTCCATGGTGACGTTCGTCTCGAGGTCGCCCTTCCACCAGCCCTCGGCGTCCTGCCGGGCGAGCAGGAAGTCGGTGGCGCGCCGCATGGCACGTGCGGCGGCTTCTTGTACCCCGGCCGCCACGGGAACGGTGATGTGGGTTTCGCTGGCCGCGGCAGCGCGGGGCGGCAGGGCCCCGGTGCTTCCGTCGGTCGTCGCTGTCATGGCTTCCCCTTCGTGCAGTGTGCATGTCGTTGCGTCTGCTGTGGGTCCGCCGTCGGCCGGTGTCCTACCTCGCACACCGGCCGGCGACTACGCGAGGGCTATTCGACCGATAGTGATCATCTCTTTCGTACGACGACGAAATCCGCGAGCGCCGTGAACCGGTCCCGCACCTGTTCGGGCATGTCGACGGCGTCCAGCGCCTCGATGGCGACGGCGTGCTGACGGCGCGCCTCTCCGGCGGTCCAGTCCCGGCCGCCCGCCTCCTCGATCAGGGCGGCGCGGGCCGCGAACTCCTCCTCGGAGAAGTTCTCGAAGTCGTTGCTCTTGGCGTCGGCGGCGAGCATCTCGCCGAGCCGCTCGGAGGCGGGGCCGCCCGCCGCGAGGGCGGCCACCACGGGCAGCGACTTCTTGCGCTGGCGCAGGTCGCTCCAGGTCTGCTTGCCGGTGGCCTCCGGGTCGCCCCAGATGCCGAGGAGGTCGTCGACGGCCTGGAAGGCCAGGCCGAGGTGGTAGCCGTACCTCTCCAGCGTGTCGGCGGTGCGGTCGTCCGCGCCGCCGAGCACCGCGCCGATGGAGGAGGCGCAGGCCAGCAGCGCTCCGGTCTTGTTGCCCTCCATCTCCAGGCACTCCTCGACGCTGACGCGGTCGCGGTGCTCGTAGGAGATGTCCTGGGCCTGGCCGTCGATGAGGGCGCGGGTGGCCGTGGTCAGCCGGCGGGTGGCGCGACCGGCCTCGACCGTGCCGAGTTCGAGGAGGATCTCGTTGGCGAGGGCGAACAGCGCGTCGCCGACCAGGATGGCCTGGGCGGGGCCGTGCACCTTCCAGACGGTGTCGCGGTGGCGGCGCTGCTCGTCGCCGTCCATCAGGTCGTCGTGCAGGAGCGAGAAGTTGTGGACCAGTTCCACGGCGACCGCGCCGGGGACGCCGGCCTCGGGGGCGGCCCCCGCGACCTCGGCGGAGAGCACGGCCAGTGCCGGGCGCACGGCCTTGCCGCCGTCGCCGTCGGTGGGGTTGCCCTGGGCGTCGATCCAGCCGAAGTGGTAGGCGGCGACCGTGTCCATGGGCGGGGCGAGTCGGTCGACGGCCGCCCGCAGCACCGGTGTGGCCAGGGTGCGGCCGCGCTCCAGGAGCGCGGTCACGTCCACCGCGGTCCTCCGAGCGGCCGGTGAGGCCGGGGGCACAGTGGGCACATTTTCTCCTCTTGTCGCGGTACCGGAGGGGGTGCGGGGGTGTGCCGAGCCGTGCTGATCGAACCTCACCGGGCGCCACCTCGCAGTGGAACGCCGGTTCCCTCCGGCTCTCGGCCGGAGGTCCGGGGGGTGTCCCCCGGAACGATGCAGTAGGCCGCCTCCTCGGACTCGAAGACGCGGCGGGGTCGGGGCCGGCCGAGGGCGCTCAGCGCGGCGTCCGCCGCGTTCACGCCGCTGCGGACCGCACTCTCCATGGTCGCGGGCCACCCGGTGGCGGTCCACGCTCCGGCCAGGTACAGGCCGGGGGCTTCGGTGCGGGCGCCGGGCCGCAGGCGCCCGACGCCGGGGGTGGGGGCGAACGTCGCCGTGCGCTCCCGGGTCACGAAGAAGTCGCGCACCTCGGCGCGGCGCGCGCCCGGCAGCAGCCTGCGCAGTTCGGGCAGGTAGCGCTCGCGCAGGGCGGCGACCGGCGCGTCGATCTCGTCGTGCGCGGCGGACTGGGACAGGGCGAGGTACTGACCGGTCCTCAGCCCGGAGGCGTGGGTGCGGTCGAAGACCCACTGCACCGGGGTGCCGAGTGCCGCGAGGAAGGGTGCGTCGAGCACCTGGCGGTCGTAGACGACGTGCACGTTGAGGATCGGCGCGGCGCCGATCTCCAGCAGCCGTCCGGCGTCGGCCAGCGCCCCTTCGGGCAGCAGGTCGTACGCCTCGCGCTGGGGGACGGCGAGGACGACCGTGTCCGCGTGGAGTCTCTCGCCGGGAACCCGGACGCTCCACGTCCCGTTCCCGTCAGGGGACACGGAGGTGGCCCGTGCCCGGACCTGGGTGCGCACGCCCGCGGAGTCGAGCGCCCTGCGGGCGAGCCGGTCGTGCAGTTCGCCCAGCGGGACGTGCGCCCAGCCGATGTCGGCGGCGCCCGGGTCGGACAGCAGGCCGGTCTTGAACACCATCGCGGCGAGCCCGAGGGAACAGTCGCCCGCGACCGCGTTGAGAGTGGCGACGCCGACGAGGTCCCACAGCGCCTCGACGGCGCGCGCCGACTGACCGTGCGCGGTCAGCCAGCTGCCGAAGTCCTGCGCGTCCAGGGCCGGATCGGCGAGGTCGAGTCGTCGCAGGGCGAGCGCGGCCCGGCCCACTCTCAGGCGATCGGCGAGCGAGAGATGCGGATACGCGGCGAGGCTGCGCCCCAGATGCAGGGGCACGGGCAGCGCGTCGCGCCGCAGTCTGCCGAGCCGCCGTCCCTCGGGCCTGGCGACGTCGACGACGGGCACGTCGAGACGTTCCTGCAGCGGCGCCAGCGCGCTGCCCCCGATGCGGTCGAGGAACCAGCGGTAGGCGGTGCAGCAGCGCAGATACACGTGCTGCCCGTTGTCGACGGTCAACTCGCCGCGGCGGAAGGAGAAGGCCAGGCCGCCGAGCCGGGGCCGGCCTTCGAGCAGGGTGACGCGCACGCCCGCGTCGGCGAGCGCGAGCGCGGCGGTGACACCCGCGAGCCCGCCCCCGACGACGACGGCGGTACGCCCCGGGGAGGCGGGCGCTTCCCCGGCGTCCGCCGGCTGCTCGTCGTTCATCGTGCACCCTCCCGTGCGGGCCGGCCATGGTGCTTGAACTCTGCACCGGACTCCGTCGCAGCCAGGGACGCCGCGCCGCACCGGAGGGTTGCGCGCCGCTTTTCCCCGGCGGTGTCGTCCTGGCCCGTCCCGTCGCCCGCCGCGTCCATCAGGGGTGCCTCCTGACGGTCTGCCGCGACACGTACCGGGCGTCCAGGCCGGACAGCCCGCGTACGGCTACGTAGGCCTTCTCCCGGCCGGGCAGGGAGACGCGGCCGCGCAGCACGGCCTCGGGGTCGCGCTCGATGCGGTCGAGGAGACGCCGGTAGATGCCGGCCATGGCGGCGACGCAGGCGCCGCTG
This sequence comes from Streptomyces sp. NPDC058291, assembly GCF_042880855.1. NCBI lineage: Bacteria > Bacillati > Actinomycetota > Actinomycetes > Kitasatosporales > Streptomycetaceae > Streptomyces > Streptomyces sp. NPDC058291. The sequence goes on along the minus strand of NZ_JBHVYK010000102.1, from coordinate 19,986 downwards.
CGCCGGTCGAGCAGCGGGAGCAGGCGGTAGCCCTCGGCGAAGAGGGTGCGGGCCCGGCGCACCTCGAAGTGCACGAGACCGACGAAGTCGGAGCCCTCCGGCGGCTTCGGCCCGTCGAACCCGGCCGAGCAGCCGAACTTGGCGAGGTCGTCGGCGGGCAGATAGGTGCGGCCGCCCGCCGCGTCCTCGCGGACGTCCCGCAGGATGTTGGTCAGCTGGAGGGCGAGCCCCAGCGTGTCCGCGTACTCCGGCGCGCGCTCGGCGCCGCGCGCCCCCGGCTCGGTGCCGAACACGCCGAGCGAGAGCCGCCCGATGGCGCCCGCCACACAGCGGCAGTACGTCTTCAGGTCGTCCCAGGTCTCGTAGGTCTCGCCGCGCACGTCCATCAGGACGCCGTCGATCAGCTCGTCCAGGCCGCCCAGCGGGACCGGGAAGACCCGGGCCGTGTGCGCGAGGGCGACGGCGACGGGATCGGTGTCGTCCTCGTCGACCTCGCCTGCCCGCACCCGGGTCAGCAGCGTCCGGGTGTCCTCCAGCCTGGCGGTCTTGACGTCGACGTCCAGCGCGCCGTCGCCGATGTCGTCGACGCGGCGCGAGAACGCGTACAGGGCGGACATCGCGCGGCGCTTCGGCGTGGGCAGCAGCCTGATGCCGTACGCGAAGTTCCGGGCCTGCTGTCCGGTGACGGTCTCGCAGTAGCTGTAGGCGGCGAGTACCGGTGCGGACGCGTGCGGAGAAGACTCCACGGTCCGGATCACCCCTCTCCTCGCAGAGTCAGGCCCACCTCGCGCAGCAACCGGAGCTTGCCGGGCTTGGGCGGGCCGGGAAGTACGTCGTATTCGGCGGCGGCGATCGCTCGGATCGCCGCCCTTCCCCCCGCCACGAACCCCGCGAGCAGCAGTCTCAGCCTGCCGTGGACGCTACCCACCAGGGGGGCGCCTTCATTCAGGAGATCGCGGGCGCGTCGCGCTTCGTACGCGACCAGCGCGCGCACCGAGGCGCCCGAGGTCCGCGCGGCGAGGTCCGCCTCCTGGACGTGGAAACGCTTCATGTCCGCGGCGGGCAGGTAGACGCGGTCGCGCCCGAGGTCCTCGGCCACGTCCTGCAGGTGTTCGACGATCTGCAGCGCCGTGCAGATCGCGTCCGACCGGCGGATCCGCTCGGGGGTCGCCGCGCCGGTGACGGCGAGGACGAGACGGCCGACGGGGTTGGCGGACAGCGCGCAGTAGGCGAGGAGGTCGTCGTACGTCTCGTAGCGGGCGACGAGCTGGTCCTGGCGGTTGGCCGCGATCAGACCGAGGAAGGGCTCGGGGGTGAGCGAGCGGCGGCGCACGGTCGGCTGCAGGCGGCGCAGCAGGGGGTGGCGGGGCGGTCCGTCGGATCCGTCGAACACACGCCGCAGGTCGGCCTCGAAGGCGTCCAGCAGCACCAGGCGGTCCCCGGCCTCGGCGGCCGGCACGCCGAGCAGGCGGGCGTCGGCGCCCCCCGGGGCCAGGTCGCCGTCGCCGATGTCGTCGACGAGCCGGGCGTAGCCGTACACGGCCATGAGGTCCTCGCGCCAGGCCCGCGGGAGGAAGAAGGGAGCGACGGGGAAGTTCTCGTGCGCCGCCTTGTCGAGGGTGGGCCGCTCGGGGTCGCCGGTGTGGGGCGCGGCGGACGCCGTCACCGTGGTCCGCCCGGGGCCGGGACGGCGCGGCCTGCGTCGAGCTGGGGAGTTTCCGTAGCCATTGCCGTCACATCTCCCGTTCTACACTGCTGACCCAATACGCACTATTTCGGACACGCCGCCCGACGGTCCGCGCGGCCGCCCCAGCCAGGGGCGCTGCGCATTATCGCCCCACTTGCCGCGTTTCGGGACCGGTCCAGCTTACGTTGTACAACGCGGTGAGGATCGCGGGGGTGTCCCGCAGATCACAACAACACACCGATTGGCGTCAAGATTCCTCAGCGGAACCCGAGTTGACGCTTCCTTTGCAGACGCGCGGTCCCGCCGGGCAGTTCCGGCGGGGCGGCCCAAGCGCCCTATTTGCCGGTGAACTTCTCGTACGCCTTGAGGACCTCTTCGGTCGGGCCGTCCAGGCGCAGTTCGCCTCGTTCCAGCCACAGCACCCGGTCGCAGGTGTCGCGGATCGACTGGTTGCTGTGGCTGACCAGGAACACCGTGCCGGCGTGCTCGCGCAACTCCCGCACCCGCGCCTCGGACCGCTTGCGGAACTTGGCGTCGCCGGTGGCGAGGGCCTCGTCGATCATCAGGACGTCGTGGTCCTTGGCAGCGGCGATGGAGAACCGCAACCGGGCCTGCATTCCGGAGGAGTAGGTGCGCATGGGCAGGGTGATGAAGTCACCCTTCTCGTTGATGCCGGAGAAGTCGACGATCTCCTGGTAACGCTCCTTGATCTGCTCCCGGGACATGCCCATGGCCAGGCCGCCGAGCGTCACGTTGCGCTCGCCGGTGAGGTCGTTCATCAGGGCCGCGTTGACGCCGAGCAGCGAGGGCTGGCCGTCCGTGTAGACCTTGCCGCGCTCGGGCGGCAGCAGACCGGCGATGGCGCGCAGCAGCGTGGACTTGCCCGAGCCGTTGGAGCCGATGAGGCCGATGGCCTCGCCACGATGGGCGACGAAGGAGACGCCCCGTACCGCGTGCACCGTGCGCACGCCGCGCTGCGCGTCGTCGGAGCCCCGCCCGACCATCCGGCTCAGGGCGGCGGTGGCGCCGCCCCGGGCGGCCTTGGCGCCGTTGACGCGGTAGACGATGTGGACCTCGTCGGCGATGACGGTCGGCACACGCGCGTCCGCGCGCTGCGCCGAGAGCGGCTCAACCACGGCCGTACCTCTCCTCCGCCTTCCAGAAGTACACGAAGCCGCCGACGGCGATCAGCGCCGCCCAGCCGCCCGCGACCGCCCAGACGTGGTCGGGGAGGTTCTCGGCGCCGTACCCCTCGATGAGTGCGAAGCGCATCAGGTCCATGTAGATGGCGGCCGGGTTCCACTGCAGGACGTTGGCCGCCCACTGCGGCTTGTCCGCGAGGAAGACCGGGATGGAGAACATCACGCCGGACGCGTACATCCACGTCCGCATGACGAACGGCATCAGCTGCGCCAGGTCCGGGGTCCTGGCCCCGGCCCGGGCGAAGATCAGCGCCAGGCCGGTGTTGAAGCAGAACTGCAGGGCGAGCACCGGGACGATCAGCGCCCAGGACAGGTCGGGGTAACTGCCCATGCCGATCACCACGAGGAACAGCACGAGCATCGAGTACAGCAGCTGCTGGAGCTGCTGGAGGGCGAACGAGATCGGCAGGGAGGCGCGCGGGAAGTGCAGGGCGCGGACCAGTCCGATGTTCCCGGAGATCGCGCGCACGCCGCTCATCACCGAGGTCTGCGTGAAGGTGAACACGAAGACGCCCGTGACCAGGAAGGGGATGTAGACGTCCTTGGGCATGCCCCGGCCGGCCCCGAGGAGCAGACCGAAGATCATGAAGTACACGGCCGCGTTCAGCAGCGGTGTCGCCACCTGCCACAGCTGACCGAGCTTGGCCTGGCTGTACTGCGCGGCCAGCTTCGCCCGGGAGAACGCCAGGATGAAGTGCCGGCGTCCCCAGAGCTGGCGGACGTACTCCCGCAGCGGCGGCCGGGCGCCGCTCACGGCCAGTCCGTACTTGGCGGCCAGCTGCGCCGCCGTGAGGCCCTCGTCGGGCGACGGAAGCGCGTTCACGGCGACTCCGACGTCATGCGTTGTCTCACTCACCAGTAGCAAACTTTCGTCTTCGGGATGCGCAGCCTTGCGGGCCTGCGGGAGCCGGGGGGCCCGGAGCGCCCTCGGGGACGAGCTTGTCAGATGACCGGTGGCCGGCCCAGCCGGGTCAGCCGCCAAACGGTACGCCACTTCATGGGCCTGCGGGGGCCGCACGCAGTGGTCCATCCTTCCCGGAAGCCGCCGAACCACGCCTTGAGCGCGGCCCCCGAGGGGCGGCGGGCCAGGGTGAGCAGCAGCCAGACCCCGAGATAGACCGGGACCAGGGGGGCGGGAAGGTTGCGCCGGGCCAGCCAGACGCGGTTGCGGGCCACCATGCGGTGGTAGACGGCGTGCCGCGACGGCGCCGTCGTGGGGTGGGACAGCACCATGTCGGACCGGTAGTCGATCATCCAGCCCGCGTCGAGGGCCCGCCAGGCCAGGTCGGTCTCCTCGTGGGCGTAGAAGAACGCCTCCGGGAGCGCGCCGACTTCCGCGAAGACCTTCGTCCGCACGGCGTTGGCGCCGCCGAGGAAGGTGGTGACCCGGGAGGAGCGCATCGGGTCGGAGGCGCGCAGCCGGGGCACGTGCCGGCGCTGGGTGACGCCGGTGTCCGGGTCGGCGATCCGGAAGCTGACGATGCCCAGCTGCGGATCGGCGTCGAAGGCCCGGCGGCACAGCTCGGCCGTGTCATGACGGGCGAGGAGCCCGTCGTCGTCCAGGAAGAGCAGGACGTCGACGTCACGGCCGCTGGGGCCGAAGGCCTCGATGCCCACGTTGCGGCCGCCGGGGATGCCGAGGTTCTCGGGCAGCTCCAGGGTGCGCACGCCCTCGGGGACGGCCGGGACGGGCGAGCCGTTGCCGACCACCACCACCTCGACGCGGTCGCCGTCCTGCTTCGCTATCGAGTCGAGCAGGGCGCGCAGCTCGTCGGGGCGGTCGCCCATGGTGATGACGACCGCGCCGACCTTGAGCGCGCTCACTTCAGCCTGCTCGACACGAGGATGGACACCAGGTGCAGGACGGTCTGCAGCAGCGCGATGCCGGCCAGCACGGCGACGCCGAGCCGGGAGAAGAACAGGTCGTCGCGCGCCTGGTCGAGGACGGCCAGCGCCAGGATCAGCAGGGACGCCTCGATGCCGAGGATCAGACGGTGGAACTTCAGCGCCGAGGCTGCCCGGCGGGCCAGCGCCATGCCCGAGGAGCGCGGCTCGGAGGCCGCCTCCTTGACCGGCGGCAGCCCGCCCTGGTGCCGGGCGACGCCGACCAGGTCGGTCTCGGCCTTGATGAGGATGGCGCCCAGCGCGGCCAGAGTGCCGAGGAACGCCCACAGCCAGTCGATCCGCCCGCTGCCCCACGGGTCGGCCGCGCGCAGACCGAAGCCGACGAGCACGGCCGCGTCGGTGAGGTAGGCGCCGACCCGGTCCAGGTAGACCCCGCCGAGCGAGTACTGCTTCTTCCAGCGCGCGATCTCGCCGTCGACGCAGTCCAGCAGCAGGTACATCTGGACGCACACCACGCCGAGCACGGCGCCCGTGATCCCCGGCACCAGCAGCGCCGGGGCCGCGAGCACCCCGAAGACGGTCATCAGGTACGTGAGCTGGTTGGGCGTGACCCTGGTGTTCACCAGGTAGCGGTCCACCCGCAGGGACACCTCGCGCATGTAGAGGCGTCCCATCCAGTGCTCACCGCTGCGCCGGTCCTTCACCCCCGGAGGGTGGACGACCGGCCTGAGTTCAGCTACCGATGGCCTTGACATAGTCGGCGTAGACGTCCTTGATCTGTTCGGTCTTGAGGTCGAGGTGTTCGAGGATCGTGAAACGGCCGGGCCGGGTCTCGGGGGCGAACTCCACGACCCGGACGAACTCGTCCACCGTGAAGCCGATCTCCTCGGGCAGGACCGGCAGGCCGTGCCGGCGCAGCACCTGCGCCATGTAGGCCGACTCCTCGTGGGCTCCGCGCAGGTACATCGCGAAGGCCGCGCCGAGTCCGCACTGCTCGCCGTGGGCGGCCGCCCGCTTGGGGAAGAGCAGGTCGAAGGCGTGGTTGATCTCGTGGCAGGCGCCCGAGGAGGGGCGGGAGTCGCCCGACACCGACATGGCGATGCCGCTGAGCACCAGCGCCTCCGCCAGCACCTGGAGGAAGCCGGTGTCCCGGATGTCCCCGGGGTGCCTGAGCACGGCCTCGCCCGCCTGGCGGGCGATCGCGGCGGCGAGGCCGTCGATCTTCTCGCCCTTGATCCGGTTGGCCAGCTCCCAGTCGGCGATGGCGGAGATGTTCGACACCGCGTCGCCGATCCCGGCCCGCACGTACCGCACGGGGGCCTCGCGGATGACGTCCAGGTCGATCACGACCGCGATGGGGTTCGGGACGCCGTAGGAGCCGCGCCCCGCGTCGTTGTCCAGGGTGGCTACCGGCGAGCACAGTCCGTCGTGCGCGAGGTTGGTCGGCACGGCGACCAACGGCAGGCCGACCCGTGCCGCGGCGAACTTCGCGCAGTCGATGATCTTGCCGCCCCCGAGGCCCACGACGGCGTCGTAGTGGCCGGCCTTTATGTCGCCGGCCAGCTGGACCGCGTCGTCGAGGGTGCCGCCGCCCACCTCGTACCAGGTGGCGCCGGGCAGGGCCGGGGTGAGGCGCTCGCGCAGCCGGGCGCCCGAACCGCCGCTGACGGCGATCGCGAGCTTGCCCGAGTGCGAGATGCGCTCGTCGGCGAGGACCCCGACCAGATCGTCGAGGGCGCCCGGCCGAATGTCGACGACGACCGGTGAGGGGATCAGCCGGGTCAGTACTGGCACGCGATCTCCCGTCCACGGGCGAGGTCGTCGTGGTTGTCGATCTCGACCCACTTGACGTCGCCGATCGGCGCCACGTCGATGCGGAAACCGCGGTTCACCAGTTCCTGGTACCCGTGCTCGTAGAACTGCTGCGGGTCGGTCTCCCAGACGGCCTTGAGCGCGTCGGCCAGTTCGGGGGCGGCGTCGCCCTCGATGAGGGTGACGCCGATGTACTCGCCGGTGGCCTCGGCCGGGTCCATCAGCTTGGTGATCTTCGTCATGCCCTTCTCGGGGTCGACGACGACCTTCATCTCCTCGTCGGCCAGGGACTTCACGGTGTCCAGGGCGAGGATGATCCGCTTGCCCTCGCCGCGGGCGGCGAGCAGCGTCCGCTCCACGGAGACGGGGTGCACGGTGTCGCCGTTGGCGAGGATCACGCCGTCCTTGAGGGCGTCACGGCCGCACCACAGGGAGTAGGCGTTGTTCCACTCCTCGGCCTTGTCGTTGTCGATGAGGGTGAGCTTGAGGCCGTACTTCTCCTCCAGCGCCGCCTTGCGTTCGTACACGGCCTCCTTGCGGTAGCCGACGATGACCGCGACCTCGGTCAGACCGATCTCGGCGAAGTTGCCGAGCGTCAGGTCCAGCACCGTGGGCTCGCCCTCTATGCCCGCCGGCCCCACCGGCACCAGCGCCTTGGGCAGGCTGTCGGTGTAGGGGCGCAGACGCCGTCCGGCGCCGGCCGCCAGCACGAGGCCGATCATGCGGGTTCTCCTTCATCGTGTACGGCGGGGGCCCCTGCGGACACCCAGAAGCGGATGCTCTCGACGAGCACCACCAGGGCGACGGCCACGGCGAGCACCGTGAGCGCGACCTCGAACTGCGAAGCGGTGAGCAGCGCGGCCAGCACGGCCACGAGCAGCGTCCGCCCTTCCTGCCCCCCGACGGCGCGCACCAGCCAGGCCGGCGGCGCTCCGGCGTTGCCGCGAATGCGGTACACCGTGTCGTAGTGATGGTAGGCGACCGCGGCCACCAGGCCGAAAGCCGCGGGGAGCGCCGCACCGCCCCCGGTCCGCGCCGCGAGGATGAGGACCGTGCAGTATTCGCCGGCCCGGAAGAACGGCGGGATCAGCCAGTCCAGGGCACCCTTGAGGGGGTGCGAGAGCGCTTCGGCGGACAGCGCCACGTAGACCAGGGCCGCCAGGACGAGCCACCAGCTCGGTCCCCACACCCAGGCGCCGACCGCCATCAGCACGGCGCCCGCGGCGGCGGAGAGGGGGGCCGTCCGACGGGGCTTGCCGGGCGCGAGGCGGATCAGCGGCTCGGCCAGCGGTCCGGTGTCCGCGAGGTCGGCCAGCGCCTGCGCCGCACGGTCGGTGCTCCCCCGGTGCTCAACGCCCGGGGTCAGCGAGCGCAGCACCCGCCCGGCCGTGGTGTACGTCGCGGCGAAGGCGCAGCCGATCAGCAGCGCGTAGAAGGTGATGCGCGGAGTCGTCACCGCGGTCAGCACGGCGATCATGGCCCATCGTTCACCGATGGGCAGCACTATCATCCGCCGCACCCAGACCGTCCAGCCGACGCTGTCGAGCTTGTCGGAGAGGGCGGCGGTGGGGCTGGTGTTGGCGGTGGCGTCGTGGTTGGCCTCGTTGAAGGAGAAGTCCACGACGTGCCGGCAGGTCTGCAGGATCATCGCGCCCAGCGCGAGCGCCCACACGTCGTCGCCGCCGCGGGCCGCGCCGAGCGCGAGGCCGGCGTAGTAGGCGTACTCCTTGGCCCGGTCGAAGGTGGCGTCGAGCCAGGCGCCGAGCGTGGAGTACTGCAGGGAGTAGCGGGCCAGCTGGCCGTCGGTGCAGTCCAGCACGAAGGAGGCGATCAGCAGGACGCCGGCCGCGACGAACCCGACCCGGGTGCCCGTGGCCGCGCAGGCCGCCGCGATCAGCGCGGTGATCAGCGAGGCGGTGGTGACCTGGTTCGGGGTGAGGCCGCGGCGGGCGCACCAGCGGGCGAGGTAGCGCGAGTACGGGCTGATGAAGTGGGTGGTGAAGAAGCCGTCGCGGGCCTTGACGGCCGACTTCAGGCGGACGGCCTCGTCGTCCACGGCGGCGACGGCCTGCCGTGCCTCGTTGCGTGCCTGCGGGTCGGCGGGGACCACGGCGACCAGGCTGCCCAGTTCGGGGCGGTGCACGTCGGCGCCGTCGGCGTCCAGGGAGGCGACGATGCGCTCGGCGAGGCTGTCGAGGCTGTCGACGTCTCCCACGGCCGACTTCGCTCGCGTGGGGGCGCCGCCCGGAGCGGGGCCGGAGGCGGAGTTCTCGCGGGCCATCGCCCGGGTCAGGGCCTGGCGTCCGGCCGGCTGCGCGGTCACCGCGCCCGGGATCGCGGCGAGCGCGAAACGGGGGTCGGTGAGGCCGAGGCGCAGCGCGTGCGCGTGGCCCACGAAGCGGGCGTCCACGACGGCGACGCGCTCGTCGCCGGGTACGGCGGCGAGGAGGGTCTCGGCGTCACCGGCGTCGGAGGCGGTCCGGACATCGAAGCCGAGGGACCGCAGATCGCCCTCGATCGACGATCCGGGGACCGGCGAGCCGGTGAGGATGGCGGTCGACAACCGAACTCACTCCCTGGGTCCGGCGCGTGCACGCCGGTCATGAACACAGAATGGGGGCGCCCCTTGGCCGCACCGGCTGCCTCACCGGTGGCCGCGCCAGGCGGGCGGCATGTCGGCAGAGGCTATCGGATGCCGAGAGGGCCGTGTTCACCGCCCGTTCGGGCCCGATCGGCCCCGGTCGCGACGGTCCGGCCCGAGCCCGGTCCGCGCTCGGCCCGAGCCCGACTTGAACCGGCCTTTGCCGAGATCATCATGTGCGATCGGCGGCCCGGCCGACAAACCGTGCCCCACAGAGCGGACATCCGGGACATCGCCCACCGCGCGGAGGTCCCCGCCCGTCGGCATAGGGTTCCAGACATGACGTGGCTGATCACCGGCGGAGCCGGATACATAGGGGCGCACGTGGCACGGTCCATGACCGGGGCCGGCGAGCGCGTCGTCGTCCTGGACGATCTCTCCACGGGCTCCGCCGCCCGGCTCGGGGCGGACGTGTCGCTCGTGCAGGGCTCGGCGCTCGACGTCGCCCTGGTCGAGCGGGTCCTCGCCGAGCACCGGGTGACGGGCGTGGTGCACCTGGCCGCGCACAAGCAGGTCGGCGAGTCCGTGGCCCGGCCCACCCGCTACTACCGGGACAACGTCGGCGGTCTGGCCGCCCTGCTCGACGCGGTCGCCGGGGCCGGGGTCCGGCGGTTCCTGTTCTCCTCCTCCGCCGCGGTCTACGGCAACCCGGACGTGGACCTCATCACGGAGGACACCCCGTGCGCGCCGGTGAACCCGTACGGGGAGACCAAGCTCGCCGGGGAGTGGCTGGTGCGGGCCGCCGGACAGGCGCACGGCATCGCGACGACGTGTCTGCGCTACTTCAACGTGGCCGGGGCGACGGCGCCCGAGCTGGCCGACACCGGCGTCTTCAACGTCGTCCCGATGGTCTTCGACCGGCTCACCCGCGGCGAGGCCCCGCGGATCTTCGGCGCGGACTACGACACGCCGGACGGCACCTGCGTCCGCGACTACATCCATGTCGCCGATCTGGCGGAGGCCCACCTCGCGGCGGCCCGGCGGCTGTCCGCGCCGGACGCGGCGGGCGACCTCACGGTGAACATCGGCCGGGGCGAGGGGGTGTCGGTGCGCGAGCTGGTGACCCTCATCGGCGAGATCACCGGCGACACCCGGCCGGCGGTCGTCGAGGGCCGCAGGCCCGGGGACGCGCCGCGGGCGGTGGCCTCGGCGGGGCTGGCGGCCCGGGAGCTGGGGTGGACGGCCCGGCGGGGCGTGCGCGAGATGGTCGACTCCGCGTGGCGGGGCTGGCAACTGCACCACTCCTGAGACGGGAAGCGAGGACGCCCTGACCTGTGCTTCGTTTCTGCAGGTCAGGGCACATGACAACGGTGTTCAATGCCGCGTTGCCGGATACCCCCCACCCGTAGTTGACTGTCAACCCGGGCGGGACACGACCGATCACGAAGGGGCGGCTTCCATGGGGGCTGGGCACGACCACGGCCACACCCACGCGCACGCGCCGACCACCGGCACGGCCGCCGCGGCCTACCGCGGCAGGCTGCGGGTCGCCCTGTCGATCACGCTCGGCGTCATGGTCGTCGAGATCGTCGGCGGGCTGCTCGCCGACTCCCTCGCGCTGATCGCGGACGCGGCGCACATGGCGACGGACGCGCTGGGCCTGGGCATGGCGCTGCTCGCCATCCACTTCGCCAACCGCCCGCCGAGCGGCAACCGCACCTTCGGGCTGGCCCGCGCGGAGATCCTGGCCGCCCTGGCGAACTGTCTGCTGCTGCTCGGGGTGGGCGGCTACGTCCTGTACGAGGCGGTCCAGCGGTTCCTCACGCCGGCCGCCACGGAGGGCGGCCTGATGATCTGGTTCGGCGCGGTCGGCCTGGTCGCGAACATGGTCTCGCTCACCCTGCTGATGCGCGGCCAGGCGGAGAGCCTCAACGTGCGCGGGGCGTTCCTGGAGGTGGCCGCCGACGCGCTCGGCTCGGTGGCGGTGATCATCTCGGCCGTGGTGATCCTGACCACCGGCTGGCAGACCGCGGACCCGATCGCCTCGCTCGCCATCGGCCTGATGATCGTGCCGCGGACGGTGAAACTGCTGCGCGAGACGCTCGACGTGCTGCTGGAGTCGGCCCCCAAGGACGTCGACATGGCGGAGGTGCGCTCCCACATCCTCGCCCTGGACGGCGTGCAGGACGTCCACGACCTGCACGCCTGGACCATCACCTCGGGGATGCCGGTGCTGTCGGCGCACGTGGTGGTGGACTCGGACGCGCTGAACGCGATCGGCCACGAGAAGATGCTGCACGAGCTCCAGGGCTGCCTCGGCGACCACTTCGACGTGGAGCACTGCACCTTCCAGCTGGAGCCCAGCGGCCACGCGGAGCACGAGGCGCGGCTCTGCCACTGAGCGGGCGCGCTCCCCGGACGGCGTATCCGCACAGACGTTCCGAGCGGTTCCCCGCGCACCGGGCAGGGCAAGATCAGCTACCGGGTCTCTCGCCGCGCGCGGGACATGCGCGCATTCGCGCGAAGTACCGGGAGTGCCGAACGCGTACGGCAGACTGGGGACGCGAGGACCGATGCTTAAGGATGGGTATGCCGATCACACCTGCCACCGCGACACACAACTCGTCGAACGGCACCGCTGACGCGATCTTGCTGGAGCTGGTCGACGAGAACGGCGTCACGATCGGCACCGCGGAGAAGCTGGCCGCCCATCAGCCGCCGGGGCAGCTGCACCGCGCGTTCTCGGTGTTCCTCTTCGACGAACGGGGCAGGCTGCTCCTGCAGCAGCGGGCGCTCGGCAAGTACCACTCCCCCGGCGTGTGGTCCAACACCTGCTGCGGTCACCCCTACCCCGGCGAGGCGCCGTTCGCGGCGGCGGCGCGGCGCACGTTCGAGGAGCTCGGCGTCTCCCCGTCGCTGCTCGCCGAGGCCGGCACGGTCCGCTACAACCACCCCGACCCGGACTCGGGCCTGGTGGAGCAGGAGTACAACCACCTGTTCGTGGGGCTGGTGCAGGCGCCGCTGCGGCCGGACGCGCAGGAGGTCGGCGACACGGCCTATGTGACCGCCGCCGAGCTGGCCGAACGGCACGCGAAGGCCCCGTTCTCCTCCTGGTTCATGACCGTGCTGGACGCGGCGCGGCCGGCCGTCAGGGAGCTGACGGGCCCCTCGGCCGGCTGGTGACGTTCAGGGCAGCCGCGCGGGCTTGAGCGGCAGGGCGGCCCAGATCACCTTGCCGCCGCTCGCCGTGTGCTCGACGTCGCAGGCCCCGCCCGCCTCCCGGGTGATCTCCCGCACCAGGAGCAGTCCGCGGCCGCCCGTGCGGCCGTGGTCGGCCTCCAGGGCGGTCGGACGGTACGGATGGTCGTCCTCGACGGAGACCCGCACCCACTCGGCGCCGACGGCGATCTCCACCGCGAGCGTGGGCGACAGCACCGCCGCGTGCCGGACGGCGTTGGTCACCAGCTCGGAGACGATGAGCAGGAGCCCCTGGGCCAGGTCGTCCGGGATCGGCACGCCCTGGCGGTACAGCAGGTCGCGCACCGCGTGCCGCGCCTGCGGGACCGAGGCGTCCACGGCGGCCGCGGTGAACCGCCACGCGCCTTCGTAGGGCAGCGGCCGCGGTCCGGCCTCCTCAAGGGGTTCGGAAGATGCGGCCGGTCCGCCCGCTGGGCGTGGGTCGGGCCCGCGCCCGTGATCGTCCATTGTCCGGTCGCCGCCCTCGCGCTCGATTGTCACCACACGTCGAGTGTGGGAACGAGACGCTCCCCTCCGCATGACTGAACAGAAGTCAGCGGTTAATGAGCGTTTCCGACCCCATGAGAAGGACGTCGTCGAGCGCAGGACCGTTTCTGTCGTGTCTGCGCCGTCTTCGCGCACTCTTCGGGTTGTACGGGTTCGGGGCCCCGCTCCTCCCTTTTGATCCCTTTGCCGCCGCCGGCCGCCGCGGGTCGACCGCCGCAGCCCGACCGCCTCACGTGGACCGCCGTGGGCCGCCGTGATCGTGCGGGGAGCCGGGTGGTTAGCATCCGGGCATGGAGCCCGAACTGCTGCACGGCGTCACCGACCAGGTCGCCACCGTCGTCCTGCACCATCCCGCGAAACGCAACGCCATGACGGCCGCGATGTGGGCGGCGCTGCCCCCATTGCTGAACGCCCTGGCCGCCGATCCCGGGGTGCGCGCGCTGGTGCTGACCGGCGCGGGCGGCACCTTCTGCGCCGGAGCCGACATCTCCACGCTCCAGGGGTCGCCGGACGAGGCGCAGGCGCTGGCGGTGCGCGCCGAGGACGCCCTGGCGGCGTTCCCGAAGCCGACGCTGGCGGCGGTGCGGGGGCACTGCGTGGGCGGCGGCGCCCAGCTCGCCGCCGCGTGCGACCTGCGGTTCGCCGAGGAGGGCGCGCTGTTCGGGGTGACGCCGGCGAAGCTCGGCATCGTCTACCCCTCCTCCGCCACCCGGCGGCTGGTCTCCCTGGTGGGCCCGGCCACCGCCAAGTACCTGCTGTTCTCCGGCGAGTTGATCGGAACCGAGCGGGCGCTGCGCACCGGCCTGATCGACGAGGTGCTGCCCGCCGACGAACTCGACGACCGGGTCGCGCAGTTCACCCGCCTGCTGGTCTCCCGCTCCCAGCTGACGCAGGCCGCCGCCAAGGAGTTCGCCGACGGACGCACCGACCGCGACGCCCACTGGAGCGCGCAGGCCCGCGGCAACGGCGACACGGCGGAGGGCGTCGCCGCGTTCCTGGAGCGCAGGGAGCCGCGCTTCGCCTGGTCCGCGTCGAAGTGAGCCGAACGCGCCGACGGACGACCGCCGCGTGACCGGACCTCGGCCCGACGGCCGCGCCCTGGGCCCCGGGTGTCGGCGCCACCTGCCACAATTGCCGCGCAACCTCAGTGGAGAAGGCGGTACGGGATCGTGACGACACCCGGGTCCATCGAAGCAGGATCCATCGAAGGCAGGATCGCCGAAGAACTCGGCGTACGGGAACGGCAGGTCAGGGCCGCCGTGGAGCTGCTCGACGGCGGCTCGACGGTGCCCTTCATCGCGCGCTACCGCAAGGAAGCGACCGAGATGCTCGACGACGCGCAGCTGCGCACGCTCGAGGAGCGGCTGCGTTATCTGCGGGAGCTGGAGGAGCGGCGGACGGCGATCCTGGAGTCGGTGCGCGAGCAGGGCAAGCTCACCGACGCGCTGGAGGCGCAGATCCGGGGCGCCGAGACCAAGGCGCGCCTGGAGGACGTCTACCTGCCGTACAAGCCCAAGCGGCGTACCAAGGCGCAGATCGCGCGGGAGGCGGGCCTCGAACCGCTCGCGCAGGGGCTGCTCGGCGATCCTTCGGTCGATCCGCTCGCGGCGGCCGCCGCCTTCGTGGACGCCGGCAAGGGCGTCGCCGATCCGCAGGCGGCGCTGGACGGCGCGCGGGCGATCCTGACCGAGCGCTTCTCGGAGGACGCCGACCTGATCGGCGAGCTGCGCGAGCGCATGTGGGGGCGCGGCCGGCTCGCCGCGAAGGTGCGCGACGGCAAGGAGGAGGCGGGCGCGAAGTTCGCCGACTACTTCGACTTCGCCGAACCGTTCACCGCGCTGCCCTCGCACCGGATCCTGGCGATGCTGCGCGGTGAGAAGGAGGACGTCCTCGACCTCGTCCTGGAGCCGGAGGAGCCCTCCGAGCAGCCCGGCCCCTCCTCGTACGAGGGCATCGTCGCCGCCCGGTTCGGCATCGCCGACCGCGGCCGCCCGGGCGACAAGTGGCTGACCGACACGGTCCGCTGGGCCTGGCGCACCCGCATCCTCGTGCACCTGGGCATCGACCTGCGGCTGAGGCTGCGGACGGCCGCCGAGGACGAGGCCGTGAACGTCTTCGCCGCCAACCTGCGCGACCTGCTGCTCGCCGCCCCGGCCGGCACGCGCGCGACGCTGGGTCTGGACCCGGGATTCCGCACCGGTGTGAAGGTCGCCGTCGTGGACGCGACCGGCAAGGTCGTCGCCACGGACGTGATCCACCCGCACGTGCCGGCGAACAGATGGGACGAGGCGATCGCCAAGCTCGCGCGGCTCGCCCGGGAGCACGCGGTCGACCTGGTCGCCATCGGCAACGGCACCGCGTCCCGCGAGACCGACAAGCTCGCCGGCGAGCTCATCACCAGGCACCCGGAGCTGCAGCTCACCAAGGTGATGGTGTCCGAGGCCGGCGCCTCCGTGTATTCGGCCTCCGCGTTCGCCTCGCAGGAACTGCCGGACATGGACGTCTCGCTGCGCGGAGCCGTCTCGATCGCCCGTCGGCTGCAGGACCCGCTCGCCGAGCTCGTGAAGATCGACCCGAAGTCGATCGGCGTCGGCCAGTACCAGCACGACCTGTCCGAGGTGAAGCTGTCGCGTTCGCTGGACGCGGTGGTGGAGGACTGCGTGAACGGCGTGGGCGTAGACGTCAACACGGCGTCCGCGCCGCTGCTCGCCCGGGTCTCCGGCATCAGCTCCGGGCTGGCGGAGAACATCGTGGCGCACCGGGACGCCAACGGGCCGTTCCGGTCCCGTACGGAGCTGAAGAAGGTGCCGCGGCTCGGTCCCAAGGCCTACGAGCAGTGCGCGGGCTTCCTGCGGATCCGCGGCGGCTCCGACCCGCTGGACGCCTCCAGCGTGCACCCGGAGGCCTACCCGGTGGTGCGGCGCATGGTGAAGACCTCCGGCCAGGAGGTGGCCTCGCTGGTGGGCAACACGGCGGTGCTGCGCTCGCTGCGGCCGACGGACTTCGTCGACGAGACGTTCGGTCTGCCGACCGTCACCGACATCCTCAGGGAGCTGGAGAAGCCCGGGCGCGACCCGCGGCCCGCGTTCAAGACGGCTGTCTTCAAGGAGGGCGTGGAGAAGATCTCCGACCTGGCCCCCGGGATGGTCCTGGAGGGCGTCGTCACGAACGTGGCGGCCTTCGGGGCGTTCATCGACGTCGGCGTCCACCAGGACGGCCTGGCGCACGTCTCCGCGCTGTCCAAGACGTTCGTCAAGGACCCGCGTGAGGTCGTCAAGCCCGGCGACATCGTCAAGGTGAAGGTCCTCGACGTGGACATCCCGCGCAAGCGGATCTCCCTCACCCTGCGGCTGGACGACGAGGCGGCCGCGCCGGGCGACCAGGGCCGGCCCTCCGGCGGCGGACGGCAGCAGCGGGGCGGCGGCGGAGGCCGCCCGCCGCAGCAGCGTCAGCGACAGCAGCAGGGCGGCGGGCAGCAGCGCGGGGGCGGCTCGCGGCAGGCGGCGCCGTCGGCGAACAGCGCGATGGCCGACGCCCTGCGCAAGGCGGGCCTGCTCGACCCGAAGAAGGGCCGCGGCTGAGCAGGTGAGGCGGTCCGGGCCCCCTGGCGAACGCGCCGGGGCCCGGACCCCTCGTACAGTGGCCGCATGGGTGCTTCGCGGGTCCTCAGCTGGAGCGTGTCGGCGAGCGGCGGTTACGAGACCGCCTGGACCGAGGCGGGCGACGGCGCGCTGCGGGCCCGCGGCCGGGCGGTCGGCACGACGCCGCAGCCGTACTGGGTGTCCTACGAACTCGACACCGCCGACGGGTTCGTCACCCGCCGGCTGCGGGTCAGCGTCGAGACGGCGGAGCGCACCCGCTCCCTCGACCTGCGCCACGACGGGCACGGCGGCTGGACGGCCGACGGGGAACGCCTCCCCGCTCTCGAGGAGGCCCTCGACTGCGATCTCGGCCTGTGCCCGCTCACCAACACCATGCCGGTGCTGCGGCACGGGCTGCACCGGCGGCCGGGCGAGCGCCGGTTGCTGATGGCGTGGGTGTCGGTGCCGGCGCTGACCGTGCGGCCGTCCTGGCAGACGTACACGCGTCTCGGCGCGCACGCGGGCGGCGGCGCGGTGGTCCGGTACGCCTCGGGGAGCTTTCGCAGCGACGTGGTCTTCGACGCGGACGGCTACGTCCTCGACTACCCGCAACTGGCCACGCGGCTGAACCCCGCCTGAGCTCCCCTCGCCGCCGGCGGCTAGCGCTCCGTCGGTTTGCCGTCCGCGACCTCGATCCGGCGCGTGACGCGGACGGCGTCCAGCATGCGCCGGTCGTGGGTGACCAGCAGCAGCGTGCCCTCGTAGGCGTCGAGGGCGGACTCCAGCTGTTCGATGGCCGGCAGGTCGAGGTGGTTCGTCGGCTCGTCGAGGACGAGGAGGTTGACGCCCCGGCCCTGCAGCAGCGCGAGCGCGGCGCGGGTGCGCTCACCGGGCGACAGCGTGACCGCCGGCCGCATGACGTGCTCCGACTTCAGGCCGAACTTGGCCAGCAGGGTGCGCACCTCGGCCGGTTCGGTGTCGGGCACGGCCGCGCGGAACGCGTCCAGCAGGGACTCGGAGCCGTGGAAGAGCTGCCGGGCCTGGTCGACCTCGCCCACCAGGACGCCCGAGCCCACGGCCGCGTGTCCGGCGTCCAGCGGGATCCGCCCGAGGAGCGCGCCGAGCAGGGTCGACTTGCCCGCACCGTTCGCGCCGGTCACCGCGACCCGGTCGGCCCAGTCGATCTGCAGCGTCACCGGTCCGAGACGGAAGTCGCCGCGCCGCACCTCGGCGTCGCGCAGCGTGGCCACGACGGCGCCGGAGCGCGGGGCGGCCGCGATCTCCATGCGCAGCTCCCACTCCTTGCGCGGCTCGTCGACGACGTCCAGGCGCTCGATCATGCGCTGCGTCTGGCGGGCCTTCGCGGCCTGCTTCTCGCTGGCCTCGCTGCGGAACTTCCGGCCGATCTTGTCGTTGTCGGCGGCCGCCTTGCGGCGTGCGTTCTTGACGCCCTTGTCCATCCAGGAGCGCTGGGTCTGCGCGCGCTCCTGCAGGGCGGTCTTCTTGTCGGCGTACTCCTCGTAGTCCTCGCGGGCGTGCCGGCGGGCCACGTCCCGTTCCTCCAGGTAGGCGTCGTAGCCGCCGCCGTAGAGGTTGATCTGCTGCTGGGCGAGGTCGAGTTCGAGGACCTTGGTGACCGTGCGGGTGAGGAACTCGCGGTCGTGGCTGACGACGACGGTGCCGGCGCGCAGGCCGGTCACGAAGCGTTCGAGGCGCTCCAGTCCGTCCAGGTCGAGGTCGTTGGTCGGCTCGTCGAGCAGGAAGACGTCGTAGCGGGACAACAGGAGGGAGGCGAGGCCCGCGCGGGCGGCCTGACCGCCGGACAGGGAGGTCATCGGCTGGTCCAGGTCCACGCCGAGCCCGAGCGAGTCGGCGACTTCCGCGGCGCGCTCGTCGAGGTCGGCGCCGCCGAGGTCGAGCCAGCGCTCCAGACTCGTCGCGTAGGCGTCGTCCGCGCCGGGCGCCCCGTCGACCAGGGCCTGGGTGGCCTCGTCCATCGTGCGCTGGGCCTCGGCGACGCCGGTGCGGCGGGCGAGGAACTCCCGCACGCTCTCGCCGGGCCGGCGTTCGGGCTCCTGGGGCAGATGGCCGACGGTCGCGGTCGGCGGGGAGAGCCGCAGCTCGCCCTGCTCGGGCGCGGTGAGCCCGGCGAGCAGCTTCAGCAGAGTGGACTTGCCCGCGCCGTTGGCTCCGACCAGCCCGATCACGTCCCCGGGGGCGACCACGAGGTCGAGCCCGGAGAAGAGGGAGCGGTCGCCGTGCCCGGCGGCGAGGTTCTTGGCGACGAGGGTGGCAGTCATCAGACGTAAGAGCTTAATGGGCGTGCGCCGTCCCGGTCGCCCGGGTCGGTCCTGTCACCGCAGGCCGCCGTGGACCGCCGGTCGGCTACCGTCCACGTGTGGACACTCAGGGAAGCGACGGGATCGTCGTCGTCGGGAGCGGGATCATCGGGCTGGCGACGGCCGTCGTCCTCGCCGAGCGCGGTCTGCGGGTGCGGGTGTGGACCCGGGACGCGGCGGAGCGGACGACTTCCGCCGTCGCGGGCGCCTTGTGGTGGCCCTACCACATCGAGCCGATGGCGTCGGCGCGCTCCTGGGCGCTGCGTTCGCTGGAGGTGTACCGGGAGCTGGCCGAGCGGCCCGGGGAGACCGGGGTGCGGCTGGTCGAGGGGGCCATGGGCGAGACGAGCCTGGCCGGCGTCGAGAGCTGGGCGGCGGGCCGGCTGCCCGGTCTGCGCCCGGCCACCGCCCGGGAGCACCCGGCCCGCAGCGCGGTGTGGGCGCGGCTGCCGCTGATCGACATGGCGGCTCATCTGCCGTGGCTGCGGGCGCGGCTGCTGCGGGCGGGCGGCACGGTCGAGGAGCGCACCGTGTCGGATCTGGCGGAGGTGGACGCGCCGGTCGTGGTGAACTGCGCCGGCCTGGACGCCGGTGACCTGGCCGCGGACCCCTCGGTGCGGCCGGTGCGCGGGCAGCTGGTCGTGGTGGAGAACCCCGGGGTGCGCACCTGGCTGGTGTCCACCACCGAGGACGGGGAGCTGACCTACCTCTTCCCGCAGCCCGGACGGCTGCTGCTGGGCGGCACGGCCGAGGACGGCGTCCGCTCCCTGGAACCGGACCCCGCTCAGGCGGAGGCGATCGTGCGGCGGTGCGCCGCCCTGCGGCCCGAGGTGGCGGGGGCGCGGATCCTGGAACACCGGGTGGGCCTGCGTCCGGCCCGGCCGGCCGTACGCCTGGAGCGGCGGGCGCTGCCCGGCGGACGCGCGGTCGTCCATCACTACGGGCACGGCGGAGCCGGGGTGACCGTGGCCTGGGGCTGCGCGGAGGAGGCGGCCGCGCTGGCCGCCTCCCGCTGACCGCTCACCCCGCCCGCTTCACGCGCCCGCCCGTCTCGGGCCGTCTCGGAGAGACTTTGGGCCGTCTCCGACCGGCTCGGGCGTCTCGGACCCCCTTGGGCCCTGCCGGGCTGCGTACAGGCGACCGACCCGGGACGCCTTGAGTCGAGTCGTCCCAGGCCGTCCGGACGGCCTGGGAC
>NZ_JBHVYK010000101.1:0-27010 GCF_042880855.1 Streptomyces sp. NPDC058291 | reverse complement strand
GCCGCCGCCCCGGCCGCCGCCCGCCGGCCGCCGGCCGTCCCCGGGAGCGGGCCCCGGTTCTCCGACGCCGCACCGCCGGCCGTCGGCCCGCACCCGGTGCCGTCGCCTCGCTCCGCCCCCGCAATGCGCCGGCCGCAGGGGCGGATCGCCCAGCGGATCGTCCCCGTCGACCTGCAACCCGTCGTCCTGCGTGACGAGCTCGTCGAGCTCGGCGATCTGTTCCGCGCCTACCAGCGGCGCGCCGAACCCGACCTGGCGCTCCTCGCCGAATTGCAGGAGCGCAAGGCACGCGCCTTCGTCACCTGGGCCGAGGTGACCGGTGACGTCAATCTGCGGTGGGAGGCCCGGCGCGCCGAGCAGGCCGCCGTCGCCGCCCGCTCCCAGCACCTGCAGCGCACCGGCGGCTGCGCGGACGGCGAGGGGCCGGCCGTGGCCCGGCTGCTGACCGTGCCGACGCACTGGCAGCACCTGCGCTCCGTCCTCGCCTACGTGAGCGACCACAGCCCGCTGCCGGGCCCGGAGGCACGACTGCTGACGGTGATGCTGACCCTGCGCACCGCGCACTCCGGCGCGGGCAACCTCGTCGGGCAGGACGTGACCGCGCTGGGCCTGACCGACCCGGAGGACCTGATCGGGAGGCTGTCCGGCTGCGGCTGGCTCGGCATCCCCGGCAGCGCGGCCGACCTGATCGCCTCCCGGCCGGAGAACCCCACCGCGATCACCGTCCCGTCCCTGGCGCCCGACGAGGACGGCGCCGGACCGTTCCCGTTCGGCAAGAAGGTGCGGCCCAAACTCAGCGGCTGGGCCCAGAAGGTCGTCTCGGACAAGAAGCTCCGCAAGGCCAAGGCCTCGGCGACCACCCGGCTGCTGGCCCTGACCCTGGCCGCGCAGACCGAGGCCGACGGCCGGCTCGGGCCGGGCGGCCAGGGCATCGGACGCGCGTCGCTCACCGCCTGGTGCCCGGTGGATCCCGAGGAGTTGCAGCAGCTGGTCGACCAGCTGACCGCGGCGGACTGGCTCGCCGAGGCCGTCGTCACCGACGCCTGTCTCTCCGGCCGTCTCACCGAACGCGTCCTCCCGCTCACCTGCCCGCTGTGCTGACCGTACCCGCCGGGCCGGATCCGGGCGTCAGCCCGTTCCGGTCGTCCGTGAGGGGGCTCGGCGGGGAGCAGGAGGCCGGGGGCTCGGCGGCCGTCTCGGCCGCGAGCCGCCGGGGCGACTCCGCCGACGGGGGATCAGCGACGACAGCGGTCCGCGCCACCGGCATGAACTCCTCATCCCTCAGGGAGAGGTCAGCCGTGAGGGGCTTTCAGCACACGTAACGTCCCGGCGCGGCCGCCAACGGCCGTCCGCCCCGCCTCTTGCTGTGCTCGCGCCACCACGCCATATTGGTCCGGACCATTGCCGTCGGGCCGGGCCAGGAGGCGAAGCCGTGCGACGTGTCGTGCCGTGGATGGCGGGGAGCGGGCTGGTTGCGGCCGTGGCGTGCGGTTGCGCCCCCGTCGGCGGCTCCGAGGACGGACGGGCGCCAGGCGCGCCGACGGGCGTCACCGCCCGGGCCGGAAGTGCCACGAGTGTGCACGTCATGTGGAACGCGGTCGCCGCCGGTCCCGAGGTCAGCGCCTACGAGGTGTACCGGGGCGGGAAGAAGGTCGGCGACGTGCCCGGCTCCGCGCACATGCTGGACGTCGTCCGCCTCACCCCGTCCACCGCGTACGTCTTCACCGTCCGGGCCCGCGACGCCGTCGGGCGGCTCGGCCCGCGCAGCGTCGAGGTGCGGGCCACCACGCCGGCGGCCGCCGCGGCGGACCGCTCGCCCCCGACCACGCCGGGCGGGGTGACCGGCCGGGCCGCCGGCGGCCGGGCGGTCCAGCTGTCGTGGTCGGCGTCCACGGACGACCGCGGGATCGTGTCGTACGACGTCTATCAGGGCGACACGAAGATCCACAGCGTCGGGGGCGGCCAGACGGCGACGGTCGTCACCGGGCTGCGGCCGCACACCCGCTACTCGTTCACCGTCCGGGCGCGCGACGCGGCCGACAACGTCTCGCCGGCCGGCCCGCCGGTGCGCCTCACCACTCCGACGGGCGCCGACGAGGGGCCGGACACCGCGCCGGGCGGCTTCCGGGCCCTCTCCCGTCTCGCGGACGGCGCCTACTACCTCGACCTGTCCTGGACGCCGCCCCGGGTGGACGGCGTCGTCACGGAGTACCAGATCGAGCTCGACGGGCGGCCGGCGACCTCGCTGGTGTGGGGCGGCGCCCCGCCTCGCGGGAAGGCGGCGTACAGCTTCTACGCGGGACGGGAGGCGAGGGTCGGCCACCGGGTGCGGCTGCGGGCGCGGCTGCCGGACGGCACGTGGGGGGCGTTCTCGGTGGAACGGACGGTGACGACGGGCGAGAGCGCCTGAACACGGGCCGAACGCGGGGTGTGCGCCGGCCGCGTGAGCCGAACGCGGGGTGCGCGCCGTACGCGTGAGCCGAACGCGGGGTGCGCGCCGTACGCGTGGGCCGTACGGAGGAATCCGTCACCTGCCCGGTGGCGGCCCGGGTGCGAGGCGGGCGGAAGGCGCATTGGCTGGCCCCGAGGCAGCACGGGCGTACCCGATCCTCGGCGGCGCAAGGGATGTACCGCCACCGTGCCGCCGCCGGAGGACATCCGATGCGCACTTCCCGTCTCCTCGTCCGCTCAGGGCTGACCGTGGCAGCCGCCGCCGCGCTGCCCCTCACCCTGGCCTCCGGGCCGGCCGCCGCCCGGGCCTCGGGCATCTCCGTCAGCACGACCGGTTCCACGGTGTCGGTGGCGACCAGCGCGTGCACCCAGATCAACGGCAGCTGGGGCACCGCCGCGCTGCTCAGCGGCAGTCAGGCGAGCTTCTCCCAGGGTCGTCAGGTGGCCCTGTCCGGAGCGTCCGCCGGGCAGTCCGCCGCCTGGTCCGCCGTCTCCCCGGGCACGTACACCGTCGTCGTCATGTGCTCGCGCGGCGACACGGCGGGCACCCAGTCCGTCATCGTCTCCGCCCCGTCCACCCCGACGATCTCGGCGACGGCCTCGCCCTCGCGCGGGGTCATGGGCGGGCTCGGCGGCGCGGCCCGCGACTACGGCACCGTCACCATGGCGGTGGGCGGCGCGCTGGTGGGGGCGGGCGCCATCGCGGCGGCCTGGTTCCTGCGCCGCCGCTCCAAGCCGTACCGGCTCTGAGACCGACCGGTTCCGAGACCGAGCGGCTCGGAAACCGACCGGCTCCGAGACCGACCGGCGGGACCGACCGCCCCGGCGCCCGTCCGCGGCCGGCCGGCGTCGGCCCGACCGCGTCCCGCCGGTCGGCGTCAGCCCGGCCGGGGCCCGTCCTCGACGGCGGGCAGTCCCGCCAGGGCCTCGGTGAGCCACTGGGTCCAGAAGGTCTCCAGCTCGATGCCGGCGCGCAGGACCAGGTGCCGCAGCCTGGTCTGCGCGCTGTCCTCGCCGGGCGGGAAGTCGCGCTTCTCGATCTCCTCGTACTCGGCCAACTGCCGCCGGTGCAGCTGAAGATGGCGGCGCAGGTCGGTCTCCAGGCCCGCCGTGCCGACGACCGCCGCCGCGCGCAGCCGCAGCAGCATGGCGTCGCGGTGCGGCTTGGGGTCCTGGCTGGCCGCCGTCCACCGCGCGAGTTCGGCGCGGCCCGCGGGCAGGACCTCGTAGGCCTTCTTCTGCCCGCGGGCCGGATGCTCGGCCGGCAGGGCGCGGATGTGACCCTCGGCCTCCAGCCGTCCCAGTTCGCGATAGATCTGCTGGTGCGTCGCCGACCAGAAGTAGCCGATCGACTTGTCGAACCGGCGGGTCAGATCCAGCCCCGACGAGGGCCTCTCGAGCAGGGCGGTGAGGATCGCGTGCGGGAGTGACATGCCGTCATCCTAGGGAGGCGTCCGGGACGCCTACAGTGCCGCCGCCAGCTCCGTGCCCTGCTGGACGGCGCGCTTGGCGTCCAGTTCGGCGGCCACGTCCGCGCCGCCGATCAGGTGGACGGGGCGGCCGGCGGCGGCCAGGGCGTCGTACAGGTCGCGGCGCGGGTCCTGGCCGGTGCACAGGACGATCGTGTCGACCTCCAGGACGGTGCTCTGCTCGCCGACGGTCACATGGAGTCCGGCGTCGTCGATGCGGTCGTAGCGCACGCCCGGGACCATCGTGACGCCCCGGTGCTTGAGCTCGGTGCGGTGGATCCAGCCGGTGGTCTTGCCCAGTCCCGCCCCGACCTTGCTGGTCTTGCGCTGCAGGAGGTGGACCGTGCGCGGCGGCGCCGGGCGTTCGCGCGCGGTGAGACCGCCGGGGCCCCGGTAGTCCATGTCGACGCCCCACTGGCGGAAGTAGGCCGCGGGGTCCTCGCTCGACTTGTCGCCGCCGTCGGTGAGGAACTCGGCCACGTCGAAGCCGATGCCGCCGGCGCCGAGGATCGCGACGCGGTCGCCGACCGGCGCGCCGTCGCGCAGGACGTCGAGGTAGCCGACGACGCTCGGGTGGTCGACGCCCGGGATGTCGGGGGTGCGGGGGCTGACGCCGGTGGCGACGACGACCTCGTCGTAGTCGGCCACGTCCTCGGGGCCGACGTGCGTGTCGAGCCGTACCCGCACGCCGTGCGCGTCGAGCTGGTGGCGGAAGTAGCGCAGCGTCTCGTCGAACTCCTGCTTGCCGGGGACCTTGCGGGCGACGTTCAGCTGGCCGCCGATCTCGCTCGCCGCGTCGAAGAGGGTGACGTCGTGGCCCCGTTCGGCCGCGCTGACCGCGCACGCCAGGCCGGCCGGTCCCGCGCCGACGACCGCGACGCGTTTGCGCAGCCGGGTCGGGGCGAGGACCAGCTCGGTCTCGTGGCAGGCGCGCGGATTGACCAGGCAGGAGGTGATGCGGCCGCTGAAGGTGTGGTCGAGGCAGGCCTGGTTGCAGCCGATGCAGGTGTTGATCGCCTCGGGCGTGCCGGCCGCGGCCTTGTTGACGAAGTCGGGGTCGGCGAGCATCGGGCGGGCCATGGACACCATGTCCGCACAGCCGTCCGCGAGCAACTCCTCTGCCACCTCGGGGGTGTTGATCCGGTTGGTGGTGACCAGGGGCACGGACACCGCGCCCATCAGCTTCTTCGTCACCCAGGTGTAGGCGCCGCGCGGCACGGAGGTGGCGATGGTGGGGATCCGCGCCTCGTGCCAGCCGATGCCGGTGTTGATGATCGTCGCGCCGGCCGCCTCGACGGCCCTCGCCAGGGTGACGACCTCGTCCAGGGTCGAGCCGCCGGGCACCAGGTCCAGCATGGACAGCCGGTAGACGACGATGAAGTCCTCGCCGACCGCCTCGCGCACCCGCCGGACGATCTCGACGGGGAAGCGCATGCGGTTCTCGTACGAGCCGCCCCAGCGGTCCGTGCGGTGGTTGGTCTGTGCCGCGATGAACTCGTTGATGAGGTAGCCCTCGGAGCCCATGATCTCGACGCCGTCGTAGCCGGCCTGCCGCGCGAGGCGGGCGGCGCGGGCGTAGTCGTCGATGGTGCGCTCGACGTCGGCGTCGGTGAGTTCGCGGGGTACGAAGGGGCTGATCGGCGCCTGCAGGGGGCTCGGGGCGACCAGGTCCGGGTGGTAGGCGTACCGGCCGAAGTGCAGGATCTGCATCGCGATGCGGCCGCCCTCGCGGTGCACGGCGTCGGTGACGAGACGGTGCTGCTCGGCCTCGGCGTCCGTGGTGAGCCGGGCGCCGCCCTCGCCGGGCCGGCCCTCGTCGTTGGGCGCGATGCCGCCGGTGACGATGAGGCCCACTCCGCCGCGCGCGCGGGCGGCGTAGAACTCCGCCATGCGCTCGAAGCCGCGTTCGGCCTCCTCCAGGCCGATGTGCATCGAGCCCATCAGGACGCGGTTGGGCAGCGTGGTGAAGCCCAGGTCGAGCGGGCTCAGCAGATGGGGGTAACGGCTCATGGCGGGCCTCCGTGCGCGGCGGTAGTCCCTCAGTTCTAGAGGACCGCGCACGGGTTGTGCAACTAGTTGCACAATCAGGCCCGCTCATGTGCCGCAGGTCACCGGCCGGCCGGGTTCACCCGCTCAGGTGCTCACCGGCTGACGCTCACCGGCTTTCGAGCAGCACGTGCAGCTCGCGCTCCTGGTCGCCGGAGGCCGACGACAGCTCGCGCACCGAGAACACCGAGTCGAGCGTCGAGCGCAGCCGCTCGATCGCCCAGTAGCTGCCCTGCGCGTCGGCCTCGACGGAGGACGAGAGCCGGGCCGGCTCGGCGCAGTCGCGCGCTTCGGTGACCTCGAAGGTCCCGAGCCACACCATCGGGCGCGACTCGTGAAGCTGCTGCGGCTCCTCGCCGGCGCCGCGGTCGGACTCGAAGCACGCGTTCAGCGTGTCGAACACGATCCGGGCGTCTTCCTTGCTGCATCCGCTGATCTCGACGGAGACGGACTCCTCGTGCGATCGCTCGCGATCCATCGTGATCGCTCCTCTCTTGGGGTGGCGCGGCTGTGCGGGTTCCCCGCGAACCGCGCCACATCCCAGAAAACCATCCCTTTCCGAGCGGGACCAGCGACGGACCGGCGAGGCGAGCGGCCGCCGGCCCGTCGGCGGCGCCGGTCTCAGCCGCGTGTGAAGCGGTACGTCTTGCTGTCGGTCAGCACGCAGAAGCCGGGCGAGACGACGATCACGCGCAGGGTGCCGGTACGGCGGTCGTAGTCGACGCCCTCCGCCTCGAACGAGCCCGAGCACGAGCTGCGCAGCGGCAGCTGGCGCAGTGCCGTGACATGGCCGGTGACGTCGCCTTGGCCGTTCGGCGCGGCGGACAGGTCGATCTGCAGGAGGGGCTTGGTGACGCCGAAGAGGGTGCCGGCCGGGTCGTCCGAGGAGCACAGCAGGGTGGTCGGACCGGTGAAGTCGCAGCCCTGGACGTCCCGTACGGCGTGGTCGAGGCGGACGGTCGACGCCTGCGGCAGGTTGGCGGAGGACGAGGTGCCGGCGTTCGCACCGGGGGTGGGGAAGACGAGGAACCGGGTCATGGTGCCCCACTCGCCCGAGAGCATCCACTGGCTGTCCGGCGTGATCGCGACCCAGGAGTTGTTCAGGGCCTCGCCGGGGCCGAGCGCGTGGACGTACTCGGACCACGCGCCGCCGGGCGCCTGCACGCGGTACATCTTCGAGCCGTTCGAGTCGCTCTGGTAGGGCTCGACGTAGTAGCCGCCGTACGAGGCGTCGGGGTCGCCGACGTGGTTCCAGCCCCGGACCGACAAGGACAGCGGGACGGTACCGATGCCGGTGTAGCGGTTGGCGCTGCCCGAGGGGACCTCGACCGAGGCCAGGCCCTGGCTCTCGGTCAGCGGATCGGCGCGGTCGGAGCCGATCTCGGTCCAGGAGTCGGCGGCCGCGGCGGGCGGGGCCGCGGACAGGGCGGTGACGGTCGCGACCGCCAGCGCGAGGAAGGAGGCGCGGGCGATGCGGACCGCGCCGGCCAGGACGGCGCGGCGGCGGACGGGGCGCAGGGGCATGGGACTCCTCGTGACGGGGGGTGGGGCGCGCTCGGCGCACAGTCTGGCCCGCCGGGATGGTCATGTACAGACCAATCAGATGGACGGTGGCGGGCCCTGAGGAGAACGGCGCGCCGAGCCGTACTGGAGGACCATGGAGATGTCGTCCCGGGCGCGGGAGAAATGGGTTGAGCGCGAGAGAACAGGGGGACTCGGCATGGGGGACGGCGTGCCGCATCGAGGCGCGGAGGCGGTGCGTGGCATGAGTGCAGCCGGATCGTCCGCGGCCGACAGCGGTGGGCCCACCGGGCCCAGCGGGCTGCTGGACGTGCTGAACGTGGCCTCGGTGGTGCTCGACACCGAAGGCCGCATCGCGCTGTGGAGCCCCCAGGCCGAGGAGCTGTTCGGCTATTCGGCGCAGGAGGCGCTGGGCAGGTACGCGGCCCGGGTGATGGTCCACGAACGGCATGTCGACCTGGTCGTGAAACTGTTCGCGGACGTCATGGCCACCGGCCAGAGCTGGGCGGGGGCGTTCCCCATCCGGCGCAAGGACGGCACCACCGTGCTGGTGGAGTTCCGCAACATGCGGCTCATGGACGACCGCGGCGACGTCTACGCCCTGGGCCTCGCCGCCGACCAGTCGACGGTGCGCCGGCTGGAACGCGACGTGGCCCTGTCCACCCGGATGGTCGCCCAGTCCCCCAACGGCCTCGCCGTCCTGGACACCGACCTGCGGTACGTGTCGGTCAACCCGGCGCTGGAGCGCATCAACGGCGTGCCGGCCGAGGAGCACCTCGGGCGCACGGTGCGCGAGGTGCTGCCGCTGGTGCCCGCCCACGCTCTGGAGGACGCGGCACGCCAGGTCCTGCGGACGGGGGAACCGCTGGTCGACCGCTTCTCGGCCGGACGCACCCCGGCCGACCCGGACCGGGACCACGCGTGGTCGGTCTCCCTGTACCGCCTGGAGGACGCCCGCGGAACCGTGCTGGGCGTCGCCGTCTCGGTCAGGGACGTCACCGACCGGCACCGCGCGGCCGTCGAGGCCGAGGCCGCACGCCGCCGGCTGGCGCTGATCGCCGACGCCTCGGCCCGCATCGGCACCACCCTGGACCTGGAGCGCACCGCCCGTGAACTGGCCGAGGTGGCCGTGCCGGAACTCGCGGACGTGGCCGCGGTGGACCTGCTCGACGCGGTGGTGGCGGGCCGGCGCACCAGCCTCGGCCCCGCCGAACCCGCCGTCATCCGCGCCCTCGCGGTGCGGGCCGCCGACGAGCCGGACGCGCTGCGGGCGGCCGACCAGCCCGGAGAGGTGGCCCGCTACGCGCCCGACCGGCTCGTCACCGAGTGCGTGCGCTCGGGCCGGCCGGTCATGCTGGCCCAGGTCGAGAAGGCCGACCTCGCCCGCATCGCCCGCTCCCCGGAGGCGGCCGCCCTGCTGGCCCGGGCCGGCGTGCACTCCTATCTGGCGGTGCCGCTCATCGCGCGCGGCGAGGTGCTGGGCGCCCTCGACCTCAAACGGACCCGCAACCGGCTCCCGTTCAGCCATGACGATCTGCTGCTCGCCCGTGAGCTGGCGGCCCGCGCGGCCGTTCAGATCGACAACGCGCGCTGGTACCAGAACGCCCGCACCACCGCGCTCACCCTCCAGCGCAGCCTGCTGCCGAGCCATCCGCCCGTCACCGGCGGCCTGGAGGTCGCCTCCCGCTACCAGCCCGCGGGTGCCACCACCGAGGTCGGCGGCGACTGGTTCGACGTCATCCCGCTGCCGGACGGCAAGACGGCGCTCGTCGTCGGCGACGTCATGGGCAGCGGCATCGACGCCGCCGCCGCCATGGGCCGGCTGCGGACGGCGACGACCACGCTGGCCTCGCTCGATCTCGACCCGGCGGTCCTTCTGGAGCACCTCGACCGCATCACCCAGGGCCTGGACCACTCCATCGCCACCTGCGTGTACGCCGTCCACGACCCGGCGCTCGGCCGATGCAGGATCGCCAACGCCGGGCATCTGCCGCCGGCCCGGGTGCGCCCCGGCCGCCCGCCCGAGCTGCTGGAGCTGCCGACCGGCGCACCGTTGGGCGTGGGCGGCGTGGCGTTCTCCACGACCGACGTCGACTTCGCCCCGGGCGACCAGCTGGTGCTGTACACGGACGGGCTGGTCGAGACCCGCACGCACTCGCTCGACGAGCGTCTGGAGGCGCTGCTGGACCTGCTCGACGATCCCGCCCGACCGCTGGAGGATCTGTGCGACCTGTTGCTGGAGGCGCTGCACCACCCGGACAACCACGACGACGTCGCGCTGCTGGTGGCGCGGGCGCTGCCCGCCGCAGAGACGGACTGACACCCGGGTTCACAGGTTCTCGTTACCGCTTCCTTACCCGGCTCACCGGACAATGACAGTGAGGCGTGACGACGGCGTGACGACGGCGCCGCCGTGGTGCCGCGGAGCGTCTCCCCCGCGCCTCCGCCCGTTCCCGTCCGTCACCCGCCTGCTTCTGCCCGGTCCCGCTCGTTTCCGTTCGTTGCCGTTCGCCGCCGAGGAGAGTGAGCCGCCATGCACGAGCCACAGCAGCCGCACGAGCCTCAGGAACATCAGCGACCTCAGAGCCCGGCGGGCACGCCGTCGCGTGGGCGTTCGCCCCGTGCGCGGGCGCTGGTCGCGGCCACGACCGTCGCCGTCCTGGCGCTGGGCGGCACCGTCGCCTACGCGGCCACGTCGAACGGCTCCGGCGGCGGGTCGCCGTCCGCGACGCCGTCCGCGTCCTCGTCCGAGGGGCCCGGCGGACGACACGGACCGGGCGGGCCGTGGTTCGGCCTCGGCGGCGACGCGGCGCACGGCGAGACGACCGTGAAGGACCCCGGCACCGGCGACTGGGTCGTCCGCGTGTGGCAGCGGGGCGCCGTCGAGAAGGCGGACGACGGACACGCCACCGTCAAGAGCGAGGACGGCGCCTCGTGGACGTGGACGGTGGGCCCGGACACGCGCGTGTCGGCCGACGGCGCCTCCGGCTCCGGGGCCGGCGCGCTGACGAAGGGCGACACCGTGTTCGTCGTCGGAACCCGCTCCGGGGACACGTACACGGCCGACCGGGTCCTGTCCGGCGCCTTCGGCGACCGCGGCCGGGACGACCACCGTGGCGGCGGCCCCGGGCACGGCCCGTGGGATCGCGGCGGGGAGCACCGCTCGCCCGGCCCCTCCGGCAGCGGCGCCGCTACCTGACCCTGGTCCCGATGATCACCTGGGCGGACATCTCCTCGTCCCGTGCGACCCGCACCGCGAGACCGGCGCGGCTGAACGCCTCCACGGCGGCCGCAGCCTGGCGTTCGACCGTCTCCACCAGGAGACAGCCGCCGACGGCCAGCCAGTGCGGCGCCTCCGCGGCGACCCGGCGCAGCACGTCCAGCCCGTCGGCGCCGCCGTCGAGGGCGGTCAGGGGTTCGTGCTCACGCGCCTCCGCCGGCAGCAGGGGCACCTCGCCGGTGGGGACGTAGGGCACGTTGGCGGCCAGGATGTCGACGCGACCGCGCAGCCGGGCGGGCAGCGGCGCGAAGAGATCGCCCGCGTAGGCGTGCCCGCCGTGCCCGGCGAGATTGCGCCGCGCGCAGTCGACCGCCACCGGGTCGATGTCCGCGGCGTGCAGCTCGACCGGCCCGAGCGAGGCGGCCAGGGCGGCCGCGACCGCCCCGGAGCCGCAGCACAGGTCCACCACCACCGACGCGTGCGGCGCCGCGGCGAGCGCCTGGTCGACGAGGAACTCGGTGCGCCGGCGGGGCACGAAGACGCCCGGCCCGACGGTGACGCGCAGACCGTGGAACTCGGCCCAGCCGACGACGTGTTCGAGCGGCAGGCCCGCCGCACGGCGTGCGGCCATGGCCTCGGCCTCGTCCGCGTTCCGTGCGGCGTCGACGATCAGCGCGGCCTCTTCCTCGGCGAAGACGCACCCGGCGGCGCGCAGGGCGAGGACGAGAGCGTCACGGGAGGGCGAGTGCTGAGAGGAGGACGAGGAAGGGAGTGCCGGGGTGAGAGGAGGCATGGAGCCGAGAAGCCTTTCGAGAAGTCGAAGGGCGCTCCCGCGATCGCCTACCGGCGGCGGTCCACGCCGTCACGGGAGGGGAGCACCCGACCTGACACTGCGGTGATGGGTCCCACCTCCCGGCCTCGCGCGACCGGGTACCTCCACGGCCGTCGGCCACCTTACCCCAGTGATCGCCCGCTGTTCATGACGTCTCCGGGACCTCCAGTTGTATTATGCAACTGAGCCCCCAGGGAGGAGTGGACCGGTGGAAGCAGCCGACGCGGTGGAGACGATCCAGCGGGAGATGACGAGCTTCGCCCGGCGGGCCCGCGCCTCGGCGGGCCGGCTGCATCCGGAACTGTCGCTGGTGTCGTACACGCTGCTCGGCCACCTGGAGGAGAGCGACGGCTGCCGGGCCACCGACCTCGCCGCGCACTACGCCCTGGACAAGTCCACGGTCAGCCGGCAGGTCGCCGCCCTGGAGCGCGCCGACCTCATCGCCCGGCGCCAGGACCCCGAGGACCACCGCGTCCAGGTCCTCCACCTCACCGAGGCCGGACGGCGCATCCTCGCCCAGGTCACCGAGAGCCGGCGCGCCGCCTTCCACGAACGCCTGGCCGCGTGGCCGGCCGCGGACCTGGAGCGGTTCGCGGAGTACCTGGTGCGCTACAACGCGTGGCCCGGCCCGGCCCCCGACGGCGACTGACCCCGGCGAGCGCCCCGGCGCGGGCTAGGGCAGCGGGACGGCCGCCCGCGTCTCCCCCAGTCGCTCCGGCGCCCTGGCGGCCAGGAACGTCGTGCGTCGGCGCAGGCGGAAACCCAGGGACTCGTAGAGGCGGATGGCGTTCGTGTTGCCCGCGCCGGTGTGCAGGAAGGGCGTGTCGCCGCGTTCTCGGATGCCGTGGGCGACGGCCAGGATCAACCGGGTCGCCAGTCCCTCGCCGCGGAAGGCCGGGTCGGTGCAGACCGCGCTGATCTCGGTGAAGCCCGGCGGTCGCAGCCGCTCGCCGGCGAGGGCGACCAGCGCGCCGTCCCGGCGTATGCCGAGGTAGTCGCCCAGCTCGATGGTGCGGGCCTCGAAGGGTCCCGGCCGGGTGCGGGCCACCAGGTCGAGGATCTCGGGCACGTCGGTGGGGCCGAGCCGGATCGCCTCCGGGTCGGGGGCCGCCTCCAGCCCGTCGTCGACGAACTGCACGCCCTCGACCCGGAAGGTGACCTCCCAGCCGGCGGGGATGTCGCCCCGGAAGCCGGGCAGCGGGACCTCCGCTCCGGGGCCGGCCAGCGCCGCGAGGTCCGCCCAGTCGTCGGCGTCCGGCGCGTCCGGCATCGCCAGCCAGGGCGACACGTCGACGGGATAGCGCAGGACGCGTCCCCGGCGCTCGGCGAAGTGCGCGTGCGGGCCGGTCAGCGCGGCCAGCGCGGGATTGTCGAGAACGTGCCGGTCCGGGTCGCCGCTCGCGCGCTCCTCCCCCGGGGCCGACCCGGCGAGCCCCCGTGCGGACCCGGTCCCGCTCATGCGCCCGCCCCGATCTCGAGGACGACCTTGCCCCGGGCGTGGCCGCTCTCGACCTCGCGCAGCGCCTCACCGGCCCGCTCCAGCGGGTACCTCCCGGTGACGTGCGGGTTCAGGTCCCCGCGCACGACGAGGTCCGCCGCCGGACCCGGACGCGGCCGCTCCAGGTCGACGAGCGCCTCGGTCTGCGGGCCGCCGAACCGGGTGAAGACGTACGCCTTCGGCATCTCTCCCACTCTCCTTCGCTGGCACATGTCGTCCCCGGACCGCCGGACACGCCGGAACAGCGGTCCGGGGACGACTCGTGCAAGAGCGGGCGATCGGAGGCTATTCCCCGCCGACGGGAGTGTTCACACGGCCTTGACGATCGACGGGCGGACCCGGTTCGGGGCGGCCCTGACTTGCCCGTACCGTGGACTGCGACAGCAATCGCCGCCCACACGCTGGAACCCCATGAACGTCACCCGAGGCTTCATCGGCCGCCCCCGCGCAGCCGATCCGGGACTGCCCCCCGGCCAGTACGACGCCGGCGACGACTGGCCCGTCCTGTCCGCCGAGGTCACACCCGACCTGGCGGCCGCCGACTGGACCTTCCGCGTCGACGGGCTGGTACGCACGCCCCGCACCTGGGACTGGGACGAGGCGCACGCGCTCCCGGCGTCCGCCTACGAGGGCGACATCCACTGCGTGACGAGCTGGTCGAAGTTCGGGGTGCGGTTCGCGGGCGTCTCCCTGGACGTGTTCCTGGCCGCCGTGCGGCCCGACGCGTCCGCGACCCACGCGGTGGCCTACTCCCACACCGGGTACACCACGAACCTCCCGCTGGCGGACCTCACCGGCGGGCGGGCCTGGATCGCCTTCGAATACGACGGCGCGCCCCTCCCGGCCGAGCACGGCGGTCCGGCGCGGCTGCTGGTGCCGCACCTGTACTTCTGGAAGAGCGCCAAGTGGATCGCGGGCCTGCGTCTCCTCGACCACGACGAGCCCGGCTTCTGGGAGCAGAACGGCTATCACGCGCGGGGCAACCCCTGGGAGGAACAGAGGTACTCCGGTGACTGAGGCCTTCGCCGTCCCGTCCGGGGCGTCCGCTCCCCCGTCCGCAGGCTTCACGCCGGCGACCCGGTTCGCCGTGCCCGGCCGGATCGCCGTCAGCGAGCGGGCCGCCTCCGAGTGGCAGACGGCCACGCTGACGGAGATCCGCCGCGAGACCCCGCTGGCGTCGACCTTCCGGTTCGCGGTGCCGGCCTGGACGGGGCATCTGCCCGGCCAGCATCTGATGCTGCGGCTGACCGCTCAGGACGGCTACACCGCCCAGCGGCACTACTCGATCGCCTCCGCGCCCGACGACGGCGGGCACATCGAGCTGACGCTGGACCGGGTGGACGGCGGCGAGGTCTCGGGCTGGTTCCACACCACGGCCGAGCCGGGCGACCAGGTCGAGGTGCGCGGCCCGCTCAGCGGCTTCTTCGCCTGGCCCGGCGACCGGCCCGCGCTGCTGATCGGCGCCGGGTCCGGGGTCGTCCCGCTGATGTCGATGGTCCGTCACCACCGGGCGCGTGGTCTCGACGTGCCGCTGCGGCTGCTGGTGTCCGCCCGCGCCCCCGAGGAACTGATCTACGCGCGCGAGTACGGCGCGGAGACGACACCGGTGTTCACCCGGAGCGCGCCCCGGGGCGTGCCCGTGGGCCGTCTCGGCGCACAGCACCTGGCGCCGCTGCTCGCCGAGCAGCCGGTGGGCGGCTGGGAGGCGTACGTGTGCGGCTCGAACGCGTTCGCCGAGCACGCCTCGCGCCTGCTGGTCGGGGCCGGGCAGCCGGTGGACCGCATCCGGATCGAACGCTTCGGCTGACCGCGGCGCCCGCCGACGCGGCCGGCCCGCCCTGCCGGGACCGCCGCTCCCCGGGCTCCGCTCCCGGCCCTCGCTCGCCGCCCCCGACCTCGCTCGCCGCTCCCCGACCCGGTTCTCCGGCGGGGAGCGCGGCGGCAGGGGTGGCGCCGACGTCTGCGGTCGAGGGGCCGTCGTGAGCGATGCGTGAAACGATGTACTCCGAACGGAGTACCTCCCTCCGGTGGTCTCTCGTCCGCGTCACGGCGAGGAGGTCGACATGCGAAGCGGGGCGCACTGCTGGCGTCGCGGGAACGATCCGCTGCGGCGCCGGTCGGACGTCGTGGAAGCGTGGACGGCGCTGGTGGTCGCCGCGCTGCTGTGGATCGCCGTGCCGCTGGCCGGGGCGCTCGTGGGCCGTTGGGCCCATGACGACGCCCAGGCGGCGGCGGTCGGCCAGCGGGCCGACCGGCACCGGGTGACCGCGCAGGTCGTCAGCCGCCCGCCCGGGGTCATGCCCGCGGTGGAGGGCGGCAGGCAGCAGACGGTCCCGGTGAGCGTGCGGTGGACTCCGCCGGGCGAGCACGCGCGGACGGCCACCGCACGGGTGCCGGCGGGCACGCACCGAGGAGACATGGTGGACGTGTGGTTCGACGGCCACGGCCGCAGCGTCGCGCCCCCGCCGAGCGACACGATGGTCTGGCAGCACACCCTCACGCTCGGCGTCTGCGTGGCCGGCGGCTCGGCGGCCACGGTGCTGCTCGGGCACGCCGTCGTCCGCCGGGTGGCCATGCGTCACCGGCTGGCCGAGTGGGAACGGGAGTGGGCGCGCACCGAGCCGCAGTGGACCCGGCACAGGCCCGCCTGAAGCTCGTCATGGGGTCTGGCGACGCCTCCCGCGCCCCCCGTACGGTGTGATCATTCGTATGGGCAATTGACAAAAGGCGGTCCTCCATGGCCCTGTTCGACCTGTCCCGCGACGAACTCCCCGGCTACCGCAGCGACTCCACCGAGCCCGGGGATTTCGACGCGTTCTGGTCCAAGACCCTCCACGAAGCCCGCGAGCACGATCTGGACGCCCGCTTCGAGCCGGTCGACACGGGCCTGGCCACGGTGCAGGTGTACGACGTGACGTTCGCCGGGTTCGGCGGACACCCGGTCAAGGGCTGGCTGACGCTGCCCGCCGGGGCCGATCGACCGCTGCCCCTGGTGGTGGAGTTCGTCGGATACGGCGGCGGACGCGGGTTGCCGCACGAGCACCTGCTGTGGGCGTCCACGGGCCGCGCGCACTTCCTCATGGACACCCGCGGCCAGGGCAGCGCGTGGGGCGGCGGGGGCGGCACCCCGGACCCGGTGGGCGGGGCGCCCTCGTACCCCGGGTTCATGACCCGGGGCCTCGACGCCCCGGAGAACTACTACTACCGCCGGGTGTTCACGGACGCCGTCCGCGCGGTCGAGGCGGCCCGTTCGCATCCGCTGGCCGACGCCTCGCGGACCGTGGCCGTCGGCGCGAGCCAGGGCGGCGGCATCACCATCGCCGTGGGCGGGCTGGTGCCCGACCTGGCGGCGGTCGCGCCCGACGTGCCGTTCCTGTGCGACTTCCCCCGGGCGGCCACACTGACGGACCGTCACCCGTACCGTGAGATAGGTCTGTTCCTCAAGACGCACCGCGGCCGCACCGAGGACGCGCTGCGCACCCTGTCGTACTTCGACGGGGTCCACTTCGCGGCGCGCGGCTCGGCCCCGGCGCTGTTCTCCGCGGCGCTGGAGGACCAGACCTGCCCGCCCTCGACCGTGTTCGCCGCCTTCAACGCCTGGCCGCACGAGGACAAGGCGATCGAGGTCTACGAGTTCAACGACCACGAGGGCGGCGGCCCTTACCAGGAGGCGGTCAAGCTGCGGTGGCTGCGCTCGTACGCCTGAGCCGCCGCCCGACGCGGCCGGATCACCGCCGGCCGCCTTCCTCCAGTCCGCCAGTCGGTACGTTCGGGGGGGCGCCCGGACCGCACCGTCGCGGTCCGGACGTCCCGGCGGACCACGGAGGCCCCATGTCCGAGCACGTGCCAGAGGTTCACGGCCACTGCGACCCGCGGTTCGCCGCGGTGTGCACCGCGTTCGGCCGGCCGTCGCCGCGCTCTACGGCGTCCTCGCCGGCCGGGGCGCGTACGGCGGCCGGCGCATCCTGTCCCCGGAGGCGGCCGAGCGGGTGCGCGAAGGCCAGGGCGCCTGTCTGGACCTGGTCCTGGGGGCCGGGTTGGAGCACGAGACGGAGATCGGTCCGGGGCTGTGGCTCAGCGGGCCGAACGGCTCGTACGGACCCAACCCGTGCGCTTTCGGTCACGACGGCTTCGGCGGCTCGTGCGGACGGGCCGACCCGGAGGCCGGGGTGTCCCTGGGGTACGTGATGAACCGGCTGGGGCCGCGTATCGCCGACGACCCACGGAAGACGGCCCTGATCGACGCCCTGTACGGCGTGTTGTGAGCCCGGTCGCCACGAGGAGCGGGAGACCGTCGCGGGACGCGAGAGCGGCGGTCGCGGAGTGCG
Source organism: Streptomyces sp. NPDC058291 (assembly GCF_042880855.1). Lineage (NCBI taxonomy): Bacteria > Bacillati > Actinomycetota > Actinomycetes > Kitasatosporales > Streptomycetaceae > Streptomyces > Streptomyces sp. NPDC058291. Next base: position 9,645 of record NZ_JBHVYK010000101.1, on the reverse strand, counting down.
AGGCCGGCCGGGCGGGACGCGAGAGCGGCGGGGCGGCGGCGGGCGGGACGGTTTCGGCCGATCCGGCGATCCGCGCGCCCCCTGGAGATCACCGACCTCGTGGTGGACGCCGAGCGGGAGGCGCTGGTCTACGCGTTCACGCTCCCGGCGGCGTGACGGGCCCGCCCGGGCCGTCCGCGTCGTCGGTGCGCAGCGCCTCGACCAGCCGCGCCCGCGGGGTCCCGTCGTCCCTCGCGCCGAACTCCGGCAGGGCGCGCAGGGTGACACGGAACCCGGCCCGCTCCAGCGCGCGCCGCACCTCACCGAGCCGGAAGGCCCGGTAGTACATCACGAACGGAGGTCGCCGGACGGCGTTGCGCACGCGCATCGCCGCGTCGAAGCCGAGCAGCATCCAGAAGGCCGGGGAGGAAGGCCGCGGCGGAGCGAGGACGGGGAACGCGAAGCGCCCCCCTGGCCGCAGCGCACCGTGCACCTGGGCGAACAGGCCCGGCAGTTCGCGGGGCAGGAAGTGCCCGAAGGCCCCGAAGCTCACGACGAGGTCGAAGGCGGCCGTGAAGGGCAGGGCGCGGGCGTCCGCCCGTACCCAGGACGCCCGCGGGCCCGGGGCGGGCGTCCGCCCGCGGGCCACGTCGAGCATGCCCGCGCTGAAGTCGACCCCGGTCACGCTGCGGCGGCACACCGCGGCCAGCACGTCGACGCCGGCGCCCGTGCCGCAGCACAGGTCCAGGCCGTCCTGGTACGGGCCGGACGCCTTCAGGGCCGAGGCGACCGCGTCCAGGACGGAGTCGGGGGTGCGGAAAGGGGTGTGGTCGAACTTCGGCGCCAGCAGGTCGTAGCCGCGCTCGACGGACGACAGGGCCTGGACGGCGAGTTCGCGCAGGGTGGGGCCTTCGGGGCTGAACATCGGTGTCACCCTACGGCGGCGCGCCGCCGCAAGAGCGCCAGGGCGCGCTCGCACCAGCGCAGGTTGGCCTCCTCGAAACCGATGCCGCCCATCAGGGTGAGATAGGGGCCGACGCGGTCGGCCTCGGCCAGGTACTCGTCCTCGGTGCGCCCGTCGAGCAGACGGTCGCGGACGCGTTCGTAGCGGTCGAGCTTGCCGCGCGACCAGGTCATCCGCTCCTCGATCAGCGCGCGGGCGGCCCCGGGGTCGCCGGCGTCCATGGCCTGGATCTTGATCAGGAGTTCGTCCCGGACGGCGGTGGGCCTGCGCGGCGGGGTCACCGCGAAGGAGCTCAGGTCCTCCCGGCCGGCCTCCGTGAGGGTGAACATCCGCTTGTTGGGACGGCGTTCCTGCTGCACCACGCGCGCCTGGATCAGACCGTCCTGTGCGAGGCGTTCCAGTTCGCGGTAGAGCTGTTGCGGGGTCGCGGGCCAGAAGTTCGCGAGGGAGACGTCGAACGCCTTGGACAGCTCGTAGCCCGAGGCCTCGCCCTCCAGCAGGGCGGCCAGGACGGCGTACTTGAGGGACATGTGGACACGGTAACAGGAGGTGATTATCCTCAACCGCACCTAATCAACAAATTGACCAATTCGATGGGAGATCCGATGCGCGCGTTCCGCGAGGCGGTCGAGGCCGGCGACCTCGACGCCGTCGAGGCGTTGCTGGCCGACGACGTGGTGTTCACCAGTCCGGTCGTGTTCAGGCCGTACCCGGGCAAGGCGATCACCGCGTCCATCCTGCGCGCGGTGTTCCAGGTGTTCGAGGACTTCCGTTACGAGCGGGAACTCGACGGGGGCGACGGCCGCGACCACGCCCTGGTGTTCACGGCCCGGGTGGGCGATCGGCAGCTGACCGGCTGCGACTTCATCCACCTCGACGACGACGGGCTCATCGACGACCTCACCGTCATGGTGCGCCCGCTGTCGGGGGCGCAGGCCCTCGCGGCCGCGATGGGCGCGCGGTTCGAGGAGATCACGAAGGAGGCGGAGGCCCGGTCGGCCTCCGCCTCCTGATCACATCCCGCAGGGCTCCGGACCCGCAGGGCTCCGGACCCGCAAGGCTCCGAACCCGCAAGGCTCCGAACCCGACGGGACTCCGAACCCGACGGGACTCCGACCCGCAGGACGTCAGCCCCGCAGGTCGCGCAGGGTCGCCCGGGTGTCCGTCTTCAGCCAGGCCGAGACCTGGGCGAGCGTGGGCGGATCGGTGTCGGTGTCGTAGGAGGTGTAGTAGGCGCTGTAGCTCATCGTGTAGGTGACCCAGCCGTCCCGGACGGCGAGCGTGGCGTAGAGCGAACCGCTCGTCGAGCCGGAGGTGGTGTCGTCGCTGACGAGGTAGGCCTCGTCGCCGATGTCCGCGACGCTCTCCACGTCGTAACCCTTGTGGCTGTCGCCGTAGTTCTTCCACGCGGCGGTGAACTCGGGCCCCGGATCGGTCTTCTTGTGCAGGTCGAGTTGGGTGTAGAGGTAGGCGTCCGAGTAGCTCGAACCGGACTTCTTCAGGCTGATGTTGCACAGGCCCTCGTCGAGGGCCTCGTCCTTGATGCCGTTGTGGGTCGGGGCGCTGTCCTCGGCCGTGTACTCCTCCTTGAACGAGGCGTAGTCGGTGGAGGTGCACAGGTTCGTCGGCGCCGTGTAGCCGCGCAGGTCCGCGTCGTCGCCGGACGCGGTCAGGAAGACGCCGGCCGCCCAGGCGGCCGACGCCACCACCGCGCCGACCACGGCCCACAGGACCGCTCGCCCGGCGCCGCCGCCGCCCGTGGGCGGCGGGCCGACGGCGGGATACGGGCCCGGCTGGAGGTACGGGTTGCCCGGCTGGGGCTGAACGGGGTGGCCGACCAGAGTGGGCTGGGCGTAGACGCTCTGCTGGCCGGCCTGGGTCGGTTGCGCGGCCGGCGGGAAGCCCATCGGCCCGCCGGGCGCCGGCGACTGCGGATTCGGATAGGGGTACGCGCTCGGCTGGGCCGGCGCCCCGGACGGCTGCTCCGGCTGCTGCGGAGACTGAGGCGGCGTGGACATGACGTGAAGATAATGCAGGTATGGCGGTCAAGTCCCCTGCCGTCACGGATCGTTACTCTGTGGGGACATCTGCGGCAAACTCGGGACAGGCCGGATTCCTCACCCCTCCCGCAGGGCTCACCCCGTCGCGCACCGCCCGCCGTCCCCTCTCGCGCGGGCCTGGCCGGGCCGCCCGCCGAAAGTCGCTTCAGGCGAAGGCACCTGCGGAACGCACCGGCGGAAGGCACCGGGAACGCGCCAACGAGCGAAGCAGCCGTCGCGGCCGATCGGTGTGCTACAGTGCGACTGGCACTTGTGTACGCCCCCTGTCGGGCGCCGGTGCCGGTCTCTTCTCCACTCCCCGCGTCGACACCCGCCGTTTCCGGCCGGTGCAGCGGCTTTTCCGCACCACCGCCAGGGCACTGCTTCGCCGTGACCGCGGTGCCGTTCCCGCCGCCCGAGGCGCGCCGTGCGCCCTCCCTCCGCGGCTGCTCTCCCCCCTTCGCATGTCCCCTTGCCTTCCGTCCGTGAAAGGACCGGCCATCATGACCACCACACTCGAACACCCCCCTGTGCAGCAGCCCGCGGCCACGACCGCCTCCGGCGTCCTCGACGTCGACGCGAGCGGCAAGGGGCGCCTGCGCCCCGCGGACTGCCTGCCCACGCCGGACGACGTCCAGGTCCCGGCCGCGCTGATCCGCCGTCACGGCCTGCGCGCGGGCGACCTCGTCGAGGGCGTGCGCGGCGCCCAGCGCACCCTGACCGAGGTCGCCCGCGTCGACGGCCGCGCCCCCCACGCGCTGCACGGCCGCCGGCACTTCCGCGACCTCACCCCCCTGCACCCCCACGAGCGGCTCCGCCTCGAACACCCCGCCGCGGGTCTCGCCGGACGGGTCGCCGATCTCCTCGCACCCGTCGGCAAGGGACAGCGCGGGCTGATCGTCGCGCCGCCCAAGACGGGCAAGACCGTGCTGCTCCAGCAGATCGCCGCCGCCGTGGCCGGCAACCACCCCGAGGCACGGCTGATGGTCGTCCTCCTCGACGAGCGGCCCGAGGAGGTCACCGACATGCGCCGCTCGGTACGCGGCGAGGTGTACGCCTCGACGTTCGACCGGGCGCCCCGACAGCACATCGCGCTGGCCGAACTCGTCGTCGAACGGGCCAAGCGGCTCGTCGAGGCCGGCGAGGACGTCGTGATCCTCCTGGACTCGCTGACCCGGTTGTGCCGGGCGCACAACAACGCGGCGCCCGCCGGGGGCCGCACCCTCAGCGGCGGTGTCGACGCGACCGCGCTGATCGGCCCCAAGCGGTTCTTCGGCGCCGCGCGCGCCGCGGAGGAGGGCGGCTCTCTCACCGTCCTCGCCACCGTCCTGGTCGAAACGGGCTCCCGCGCCGACGACTTCTACTTCGAGGAACTCAAGAGCACCGGCAACATGGAGCTCCGCCTCGACCGCGAACCGGCCTCCCGTCGCGTCTTCCCGGCCGTCGACATCAACGGCTCGGGCACCCGCCGGGAGGAACTCCTCCACTCCCCGGCCGAGTTGAGCGCCGTGCGCGGTCTGCGCCGGGCCCTGCAGACCCGGGAGGGCCAGGCGAACCTCGAGACGCTCCTGGAGCGGATGCGCGAGACCCCCGACAACGCGTCCTTCCTGCGCCGCATCCAGCCCACGCTGCCCGCCGTCTAGAACGCCCGGACGACGGCCGGACCGCCACCGGACCCGCGACCGGACGGCATCGAACGGCGGCCGGACGACGCCGGAACCGCGTGGCGTGTGGCATCCGGGTGCTCGCGCGGGCCCCTCCGGCACGGGCAGCACCGGGAAACCGCCGACCGTTCCTAGGTTGATCGTATGACGATCGGATTCTCTTCCCGGGCCGCATCGACGGCCTGCGCGTTCTGTGTGGCCGGCGTCCTCGCGCTCGGGCCCGCCGCGGCCGCCGCCCCGGCCGACACGGACCCAGGACACCCCGGCGCACCGGGCGAGGCCGGCGGAGCGGGCGTGACGGTGGTACGGCCGTCGCTGCTGTACCGCTCCGGCACGCAGGTCAGGCCGCGCCACGGCGCCCCCGAGATCCCGGACGTCTCCGCCCTGTCGTGGCTGGTGTCCGACGCCCGGACCGGCGAGGTGCTCGCCGCGTCGAACGCGCACCGCGGGCTGCCCCCCGCCAGCACCCTCAAGACCCTCTTCGCCCTGACCGTGCTGCCGGTGCTGCCCGGCGAGCTCCAGCACCGGGTGAGCGCCGAGGAACTCGCGGGCATCGGGCCCGGCAGCAGCCTCGTCGGGGTCGCCGAGGGCCACACGTACCGGATCGCCGATCTGTGGCGAGGCGTGTTCCTCAACTCCGGCAACGACGCCGTGCACGTCCTGGCGTCGCTCAGCGGCGGCTGGGACGCCGCCGCCGTCCGGATGCAGGCCAAGGCGCGGTCCCTGGGCGCGCTGGACACCCAGGTGCTGTCGCCCGACGGCTACGACGCGCCCGGCCAGGTGTCGTCCGCCTACGACCTGGCGGTGTTCGGACGGGAGGGGCTGCGCAATCCGGACTTCGCGCACTACTGCGCGACCGCGGAAGCGCTGTTCCCGGGGGACGGGGAGGAGTCCTACGGGATCGCCAACACCAACCGGCTGCTCACCGGGGCGGACGGCGTCGAGCCGTACCCGGGGCTGATCGGGATCAAGAACGGCTACACCAGCAACGCCGGCAACACCCTCGTCGCCGCCGCCCGCCGGGGCGGACGCACCCTGGTCGTGACGGTGATGCACCCTCAGGCGGGCGGCGGATTCGCCGTCTACGAGGAGGCGCGGGAGCTGCTGGACTGGGGTTTCGCGGCAGCCGGACGGGTCGATCCGGTGGGCTCGCTGGACGCGCTGCGCCCGCGCACTCGCCCCCGGTCCGGCCCGGGGCCCGCATCGACCGCGCGGCCGACGCCCTCGACGCCCTCCGCACCCGCCCTGCCCCCGGCTGCGTCGTCACCCGGCGCGTCGACGCAACCCGTGCCGACGCCCACCCCGACGAGCACGAGCACGGGCGCGGCCGCGGTCCGAGCCGACTCCGGCTCCGACTCCGGCTCCGGGGCTCCCGACTGGTCCGAGGCCGCGCTCGTCGTGGGCGCCGCCGCCCTGGGCGGGGCCGCCGTGGCGCTGGTGCTGCGGCTCGCGGGCCGCGGTTCCCCGGGAAAGTGACCGACGGCCGGCCACACCGGGCGGCGCCCCGGCGATGAGTTTCGCCGGCCCGGGCGGTCTGTCCTGAGTCCCAGGACCTACCGACCAGACCTACCGAACGGACGTGACGAACGTGCCGGACAACTCCGACTATGCCAAGGTCAACGGCTTGGAGATGTACTACGAGAGCCACGGCTGCGACGACGGGAGGGGACGTCCGCTGGTGCTGCTGCACGGCGGCGTGCTCACCGTGGACCTGTCCTTCGGGGCCGTGCTGCCCGCGCTGTCCGCCGGTCGCCGCGTCGTGGCTCCGGAACTCCAGGGACACGGCCACACCGCCGACGTCGACCGCGCCATGACACCGGCGAACCTGGCCGGCGACGTGGTGGCGCTGCTCGACGCGCTGGGCGTCGAGCAGGCCGACCTGCTCGGATTCAGCCTCGGCGGGCTGACCGCGCTGCACCTCGCGCTGCGACACCCCGAGCGCGTCGGGCGGCTCGTGCTGGCCGCCACCCAGTACACCCAGGACGGCTACCACGAGGAGATCCGCACCGGGGACCACACCTCGCCGCGCATGCCCGGCCAGGCGGACTTCCAGGAGATGAGCGACGCGTACACCGCTGTCGCGCCGCAGCCCGAGCGCTTCCGGGACCTCATCGCCAAGTGCACCGCCGCGGCCCAGGCCCCGCTGCCCTGGACCGCCGACGACCTGCGGGATCTGCGCGCGCCCACGCTGCTGGTGATCGGCGACACCGACTTCGTGCGGATCGAGCACGCGGCCGAGATGCAACGGCTGACCCCCGGGCCCGACTGGCCGTCCTGCCGGCGACCACGCACATGTCGCTGATGCGGCGCACGACCCTGCTGCTCCCGCTCCTCGACGAGTTCCTGGACGCACCGGACCACGCGGAGTGAGCCGAGCGGCCGGGCTCAGAACACCGACAGGCCCGTGAGGGTGGTGAACCGGTCCAGGGCGGCCACGCCGGCCACCGAGTTGCCGCGTTCGTCCAGGCCGGGGCTCCACACGCACAGCGTGCAGCGGCCCGGCACGACGGCGATGATCCCGCCGCCGACGCCGCTCTTGCCGGGCAGGCCGACCCGGTAGGCGAACTCACCGGCCGCGTCGTAGGTGCCGCAGGTCAGCATCACCGCGTTGACCTGCTTGGCCTGGCTGCGGGTGAGCAGGCGGCTGCCGTCGGCGCGGATGCCGTGCCGGGCGAGGAAACCGGTCGCCAGGGCGAGGTCGGCGCAGGAGGCGGTCAGCGAGCACTGGCGGAAGTACTGGTCCAGCAGGGTCGGCACGTCGTTGTCGATGTTGCCGTAGGACGCCATGAAATGGGCGAGGGCGGCATTGCGGTCGCCGTGCGCGGACTCGGAGGCGGCGACGTCCTCGTCGAAGTCCAGCGCGGGGTTGCCGCTCTCGGCGCGCAGGAAGCCGAGGAGCTCGCCGGCCGCGTCTCCGGTTCGGGTGTGGAGTCGGTCGGTGACGACCAGGGCGCCCGCGTTGACGAAGGGGTTGCGCGGGATGCCCTGTTCGTACTCGAGCTGCACCAGGGAGTTGAACGGGTTGCCCGAGGGCTCGCGGCCCACGTGCTCCCAGAGTTCGTCGCCCTCACGGGTCAGAACCAGGGCGAGGGTGAAGACCTTGGTGATGGACTGCGTGGAGAACGGCTCGCGCCAGTCCCCCACGCCGTACACCGTGCCGTCGGGCTCCGCGACGGCCATCCCGAAGCGACGCGGGTCGCAGGCGGCGAGCGCCGGAATGTAGTCGGCGGGCCGGCCACGGCCGGGGGTGCGCTCCATCTCCTCGGCGATGCGTTCCAGGACCGGCTGGAAGGCGCGGGACGACGTCGTTGTCATGATCACCATTGTGCCTCCGTGCCGGTCCGGGCGCGTTCGCGGCCGGTCAGGGGTGGTCGGGCAGGTTCACTTCAGAGGCGAGCCGCTGCCGGCGAGCACCTCGGGGCGCAGCAGGTCGGCCAGCCGCTCGGCCGGCAGCAGACCCTTCTCCAGGACCAGTTCGGCGACGCCTCGGCCCGTGACGAGGGCCTCCTTGGCGATGTCCGTGGCCGCCGTGTACCCGATGTGCGGGTTGAGCGCGGTGACCAGGCCGATGGAGTTCTCGACGCTCGCGCGCAGCGCCGCGGTGTTGGCGGTGATGCCGTCGACGCAGCGTTCGGCGAGGGTGAGGCAGGCGGCGCGCAGATGGGTGATCGACTCCGACAGGGAGTGCAGGATGATCGGCTCGAAGGCGTTGAGCTGGAGCTGTCCGGCCTCGGCCGCCATGGTGATGGTGACGTCGTTGCCGATCACCTCGAAGGCGACCTGGTTGACGACCTCGGGGATCACCGGGTTGACCTTGCCGGGCATGATCGACGAACCGGCCTGGACCGGCGGCAGGTTGATCTCGCCCAGCCCCGCGCGCGGCCCCGACGACAGCAGCCGCAGGTCGTTGCAGCTCTTGGAGAGCTTGACGGCGACCCGCTTCAGCACGCCGGACATCTGGACGAACGCGCCGCAGTCCTGGGTGGCTTCGACCAGGTTGGCCGCGGTGACGAGCGGCAGCCCGGTGATCTCGGCGAGGTGGCGGCGGGCCGACTCGGCGTATCCGGCGGGGGCGTTGAGGCCGGTGCCGATGGCCGTGGCGCCCAGGTTGATCTCGTAGATCAACTGGACTGCCTCGTCAAGACGGTTGCGGTCCTCGTCAATCATGACGGCATAGGCCGAGAACTCTTGACCCAGCGTCATGGGGACCGCGTCCTGCAACTGTGTACGGCCCATCTTGAGCACGTCACGGAACTCGACGGCCTTACGGGCGAAGGCGTCCTGCAGTACGGCCATCGCCTTGAGCAGTCCACGCACCGCGAAGACCGTCGCTATCTTGACGGCGGTCGGGTAGACGTCATTGGTGGACTGGCCGAGGTTGACGTCCTCGTTGGGGTGCAGGTGCCGGTACTGCCCCTTCCCGTGCCCGAGGAACTCCAGCGCCCGGTTGGCGACGACCTCGTTGGCGTTCATGTTGGTCGAGGTGCCGGCTCCGCCCTGCACGACGTCGACGACGAACTGGTCGTGCAGCTTCCCGGCGCGGATCTCCCGGCAGGCGGCGACGATGGCGGCGGCTTTCTCGTGGGCGAGCAGACCGAGTTCCTCGTTGGCGAGGGCGGCGGCCTCCTTGACCGCGGCGAGCGCGTCGATGAGGTGCGGGTAGGCGGAGATCGGCGTCCCGGTGATGGGGAAGTTCTCCGTGGCGCGCAGGGTGTGGACGCCCCAGTACGCGTCGGCGGGGACGTCCCGGTCTCCGAGCAGGTCGTGTTCGCTGCGGGTGACGGCGGCGGCGGTCATGAGGGTGCGGCCTCTTTCTGAGGGCGGTGGCGGCGGAGCGGAGGAGGAGCGGCCGGCTCGGGCGGTACGGGATGGCGTCCGCCCGAGCCGGTCGGGCGCCGGCCCGGTGGTGACCGGGACGGCGGTTCAGTGGGCCGGCCGCGCGGGCTCGGCCGGGTGGGGCCGTCCGGCGGGACGGCGGGGACGGGGAGACTTTGGGGGC